>JBGPSX010000342.1:0-4778 GCA_041490325.1 Bryobacteraceae bacterium
CGCCGAGGGATTGCCGTTGGCCGGATTGGAATAGGCCTTCGTAAACAGTTCAGCGGGAACCTTGTCACGCACCGTTTCCAGGAGTTCGAGCTCACGGCCGGTCGGCAGCCCGGTGGCTGTGAGTTCCGTGCCTTCGAAGTAGCTAGCGATGCGCTTGTACTGGCCGAAGAAAATCTGCTTATTTAACGCCTCGAAATCGAACGCGTAATTGAAGGCGAGCCGGACGCGCGGATCCTGAAACTTTTCGCGGCGGACGTTGAAGGTGAAGGCCTGCATAATGCCGACATTGTTGATGGGGAACTCCTCGAGGACGACGCGCTTCTCATTGACTGCCGGGAAGTCGTAGGCAGTGGCCCAATTCTTGGCGCTATTCTCAGTGCGCCAGTCGACCGTGTTCGCCTTGAACGCCTCGATGGCGACCGTTGCATCGCGAAAATATTCGAACCGCAGCTCGTCGAAATTGTCGCGGCCGATATTGACGTTAACATTCCTGCCCCAATGGTCCTTGACGCGCTCGTAGACGATATTGCGACCGGCCGAGAACTCCTTGATGCGATAGGCGCCGCTGCCGAGCGGCGACTCGAGCGTGGTCGCGCCTATATCGCGCTTTTTGCCGTCGTTGTCGGTGCCCTCCCACCAATGCTTGGGTAGGATGGTGAGCTGGCCGATGATCTGCGGCAGCTTGCGGTTGCCGGGCGCGTCGAACGTAAAGGCGATCTCGCGATCGCCGGTCTTCTCGACCTTGACCACGTGGCGGTAAGACGCGGCGAGCTGTGGACTAAATTTATTGAACGCATTGAAGGAGAAGATCACGTCGTCCGGCGTGACAGGTTTCCCATCGTGCCATTTTGCTTCTGCCCGCAGTCGAAAGGAGGCCGAGGAGAAGTCGTCCGGATAGCTCACCGCCTCGGCGAGTAGTCCGTATTCGCTCGACACTTCGTCAAGCGCCGGCACAAAAAGCGTCTGGTAGACGAGATCGATGCCGAGGACGAGCGAGCCTTTGACTCCCGCGACCACCATATTAAAATTGTCGTAGGGGCCAAGCGCGATCTGGCACGCCGCGCCGCCCTTCGGCGCGTTCGCGTTGACGTAGTCGAATTGCTTGAAGCCGGAGGGATACTTCAGGTCGCCGAACAGCGACACGCCATGCCGCCAAACTAGGCTTGCCGTTTTTTCCTGCGCTTCGGCGCGGCTCGTCCAGGCCGGGAGCGGGAGCCGCCGCGCGGCGATCACGAGCAGGGCGGATGTGAGCAGGGATCGGCGATTCATCTGATGCTCCAATGAAGCTTGCAACCCCGCGAGCGACGATCAATGCCGGAGATTATGTGCTTTTCAATTGCAGCGCCAGCGTGCCGGCGCGCGCCGCGACAATATGGGTTTCACCCCCCGTGCGACTGGCCGCGGGTTGATTCTCAATTCGTCCATCTGAAACCTGCGATTGGCGGAACTGCGCTTGTCTTCAGCTGTTGAACCTTGAAATACGACAAGGCCGCGGCGACGCGCGTTCCTTACTCTGCAGATTCTGACGGTTCTTTTTGTTGCTCTGGCGGTAACGCTCCCGCCGCAACCTCCAGCACCTCGTCGGTGAGGGTCTCTATCTTCAGTCTGGTCGAGGTCGATGGTGGTATCGTATTATGGCAATAATACTTTCCTCCGCCCGCGGCGTCGGTAGGCAAGAGGAGAAGTTAAATGAGAAAAGATAACGAGGCGCCGTAGCCTTCGGCGCCTCGTCGAAGACTTGGTCGGTCCGGCGACCAGCGACAAAATTAAGAAGCCAGGACCAGTCTAATAAACTGGTCAGCCTGGGCAGGCAGATAAACCAGTGCAGAACCCAAGCGTGTAGTGCCCCGCTTTTTCCTTCCCCGTGCCCGCCGCGGTCTCCAGCGCCTCGTCGGAGACTTCGTAGGTGAGGATCTCTTCTTCAGTCTGGTCGAGTCCGATAGTCGTGTCGTTCATGGCATTGATCCTTTCGTTCGCCAGCGGCGCCGGCAGTCAGCAGGCCGGAGGAGAAATTCAAATAAACCCCCAGCAGCCATATTAAATCATCCGTTGCCTACAGTGTAAAGTCAATCTAAATGCGTCTGCACGTATTAACCGCTCAGTACAGTTAACGCGGCAGGTGGCTGATTTATGCAGATAAACCGCTCAATCTCCTCGATTACTTCGAGCCGCAGGATCGTCTCCGGCACAGCCCGCGGCGCCGGCCCAGTCCCCCCTTGATACCTAGCACTTGTGACGCCAAAAAGACCGGCCTGATCCTCCCCCTAATGTACGCCACAGACGCCAGCCCCCAGGCGCGGCCAGCTCAGCTTCTTCGGCTCGGGCCGAAAGCGCCGGACGGGAGATGACATTAGGCCCCCCGCTAATAGAATGACCACGGCCCGGGTATAGACTGGGAAACCCGATCTGAGAGAAATATGGATGTTTTTTACGAACGCTTGATCGTTCGAGCCGCAACCATCGACGAACTCCTGTCCGATGATTTCGAACCGTTGCCTGGCCAGAAAGGCGATGCCGATTTGGCCGCGCGGCGCCTCGCCGCGTGGTGCCGGTCTTGTGCCAGCGGCGACTGGTCACTGTTTGGCCGGCGGCTGGAACGGGACGGATTGGCGATCGGTCAGGCGCTATCGAGATTCGCCGCCGTTCGCCGCAAAGCTTCCGCTTCTCCGCCGGCGTGGATCAACGACGCAATCTGGATCGAGGCGGCGTTGCAAAGCCCAACCAAAAACGCCAAACCAATTGCTGCGCTTGACCAGACCGAGCCTTGTGCGTTCGAACACCTGTTCATGCCAGTGGTGGAACAAGCCGAGGCGCTGCTTCGGTCGGATATCGACGCACGGGTGTTCGACAACCTGAACGAATCCGCTCGCGCTTGCCTGCGCCTTTCGCTTCTCAAGGAGCTGTCCAGCCTTTCCACGCCGGCAATCTACGAGCGCTTCGTCAAGGCGCGGAAGGCCAGTGGAACGCCGCCCGATGCAGCGAAGCCGCAGCAAGATGCCGGCACATCGCGCTACGATCAATTCGTCGCCGAAATGAAAGCTGGCGGATTCCGGTGTCTGTTCGAAGACAAGCCGGTACTTTTGCGGTTGATTGCTTCGATTACGCGGCAGTGGATCGATACGTCGCGCGAATTCGTCCGGCGCCTTGATGCCGATTTGGCGACGATCCGTCGAGCTATCCTCCATTCCGGTGCCGACAGCCGGGTTGCCAAGATCGAAGGCGATCTTTCCGATCCGCACAATGGCGGCCATTCGGTCCAGATCGTCAGCTTCGAGGATGGCTCGCGGGTCGTGTACAAGCCAAAGGATTTGCGGCTCGATGCTGCCTGGTACGCCTTAGTCGAGCGATTGAACCGGGCCGAGCCCCCACTCGAACTGAAGGCGGTGCGCGCGATTCCGCGGAACGGTTACGGCTGGACCGAGTTCATTGATCATGCGGGATGCGCCGATCAGGAAGGCTGCCAGCGATTTTTCCGGCGTGCCGGCGCTTGGCTTGCGCTCTTCCACTGCTTCGCGGCCACTGACATGCATCAGGAGAACATGATTGCGGCCGGCGATCACCCGGTGCCGATCGATCTGGAAACGATTCTTCACGCAGCCGCCGAGGAGCACAAAGCCCAAGATCCCGAGGGGCAGGCCTTTGACGCCGCCATGGAAACCGTCGCCAACTCGGTCATGATGGTCGGCTTGCTTCCCGCCTATGGACGGTCTCCCGACAACAAGATCTTTGCGGTCGGCGGAATGACCGCGGACTGGAATTCCAAAACAGAGCTCAAGTGGAATAACATAAACTCCGACGCGATGCGGCCGGCGATATCGAAGGAAGTCGGCAAGACCACTCCGAACCTGCCGCATGTCGATGGCCGTTACGCCAAGTTTGGCGATTATATCGACGACTTCATCTCGGGCTTCGAGGACTACGCGAAGTTCCTGCTGCATCAGAGTAGGGACGCAAAGCAGGGAGGGCTGTTCGACGGCTTTACCGGCGTTCCGGTCCGCAAGGTCATTCGTCCTACCAGATTCTACTACATGCTGCTCCAGCGCCTCAAAAATCATCGGACCATGGACGACGGCGTGGTCTGGTCCGCACAATCAGACTTCATCGCCAGGCTGGCGGATTGGGAGAAAGATTCCGATCCTGTTTGGCCATTGCAGCGGGCCGAACGGTCAGCCCTCGTCGCGTTGAATGTGCCGCATTTCGTGTCGCCCAGCGATGGAAACGAGATACGCGATGCGACCGGCATTTCGATTCGTACTGAGGCCGCCTCGGGTATGGATCGCGCTCGGGCTCGTGTTCAGAGCTTCGATGAGCAAGATATCGCCTGGCAGATTACGGTCATCACGCAGAATACGAGCTCGCTTCCGAGATCTGCCGGGCCGCCGCCGAGGGGCGTGGCGTTGAAACAGCCTTTGGGCTCGGAGGTGGCTGTCGCGCCGACAAAGGAGATTTTCGTCGCGGAAGCCGACAAGATCGCCGAAGAGCTGTCCCATTATGCAATTCGCCGAGGGCCGGGCGCCGCTTGGATTGGTCTCGACTGGCTGGGAGACTCCGAGGTTTTCCAGCTCGTGTGCCTAGGCCCAGAACTTTACAATGGCGTTTCTGGCATTGCGGTCTTTCTCGCTGCGCATGCAGCAGTGACGGGGTGCAAGTCTTCAGGCGAGCTTGCGCTGGCTGGAACATCGCATCTTCGCAAGAACCTGAGAAGCCGGAACGCAGCGCGCATGGCCCGATCCTTGGGCATCGGCGGCGCCACCGGGTTGGGCTCGATCGTCTATGCC
>JBGPSX010000343.1:0-4722 GCA_041490325.1 Bryobacteraceae bacterium
GGCTGAAAATCGCAGACGATTCCATATCCAAAACATAACTCTCATCGAATGTCTTGGTTACACCACCGCTCGCAAAACTAAGTGGCATTGCGCAGGAGTGCGTGCACCACACTAAGAACAGGTTGCTGTGAGGACTTGGTCGATGGTGGTGAATAGTTCTTCGGGGCGGATGGGTTTGGAGACGTAGCCTTGCATGCCGGCGGCCAGGCATTCTTCGCGATCGCCTTGCATGGCGTGAGCGGTCATGGCGATGATGGGGATGTTCTTGGTGCTGCTGCGCTGGCGCAGGGTGCGCGTCGCCTGCAGACCATCCATCTCGGGCATCTGGATATCCATTAGGATCAGGTCAGGGTTGTGCTGTTCGGCGGCGGTGAGTGCCGCGAGGCCGTCGTTGGCGATCATCACGTGGTGTCCGCGGGCTTCCAGCAATCGAACAACTAACAACTGGTTCACGGGGTTGTCTTCGGCTAGCAGAATTCGGAGCTGACCGATGGCGGGTTTGCGGATTGCGCTATCGTCCTCGGGACGCGCCGGCGCGGTTGGGGACGCGAGCGGGCAGCGGACGATGAAACTGAACGTGCTGCCTTTACCAGGGGTACTGCGCACCGAAATTGCGCCGCCCATCATTTCCACCAGGCTGGAGCAGATGCTCAGACCCAATCCGGTGCCGCCGTATTTTCGAGTGATGGAGCCATCGGCTTGGCGAAACGGTTGAAAGATGAGGTTCTGTTGTTCCTGGGAGAGACCAATGCCTGTGTCAGTGACGCCGAACCGGATCAAGGCGGCTCCGTCACGCTGTTCTTCGAGGGCGGCCTCGACTTGCACCCATCCGGCACTGGTGAACTTGAGGGCGTTGTTGATCAGATTGAGTAGCACCTGGCGAAGGCGGTTGGAATCGCCCATCAGATCATCAGGAACATTCGGATTGACGGTGGCGGACAGTGTGAGAGTTTTTTCCCGGGCCATGCAGTCGAGCGTACTGACAGCGTCTGAGACACAACGGCGCACAGAGAAAGGAATGCGTTCGATCTGGAGCCGGCCGGCCTCGATTTTCGAAAAATCCAGAATGTCATTGAGGAGACTGAGGAGCGAATCGGCGGAGGTCTTGGCGATGTTCAAGTATTCACGCTGATCGTTATGAAGCTGGGTGCCGAGCACGAGCCCCATCATTCCGAGCACGCCGTTCATGGGGGTGCGAATTTCGTGACTCATGTTGGCGAGGAATTCGCTCTTAGCGAGGCTGGCGTCTTCGGCGCGTTTTTTGGCGTCGGCGAGCTCGGCGGTACGATGGCGCACTTTGTGGTCGAGGTCGGCGAGCAGGGCTTCGAGCTCGGCGTTCAGACACTCGCGATCGGAGAGCGCTACGCGTAATTGAGAATAGGACTCATTCAAGCGGACCGACATATGGCCGAAGTCTTCGACCAGTTCGAAAACCTCAGCGGGCGCCTGAACGGGGACCTGGATCGCGTCCGGCGCGTCGCCCTGCATGGTGAATTTGCGGACGCGCTTGACCAGATGCTCGAGCGGCGCCGTAATGCTGGAGCCGATGACACGCGCGAACAACAGCGAGAGACCGATGGCGCCCAGGAGCCACACCACGGTCATTCCGTAGTAACGCTCGGTGGGACGGTGAATCTCAGAGAGCGGCTGTTCGATCAGGACGCGCCAGTTGGTGGGCTCGGAGAGCTTGTGGCTTACGAGGTAGCGGCCTTTGCGCTGTTTGTCGCCGGCTTGATCGAGCAAGAAAGACGGGCGGCCGGCTGAATGGAAGGATGCGCGCACGAGGGGCGAATCCTGCATGGCCTGGAGCGGCTGGTAGCGCGCGCCACGATTGGAGTAAATCACGCGGCTGTGTTGGTCGAGTATCAGGATGGATGCGCCGCTCAGGGTTCCGTAGTTTTGACCCAAGTCCTCGAAATGGGAAAGCCGGAGGGAGCCGACCAGGATGCCGAAGGTCTCGCCGGTTGCAGTGAGGAGGGGCGCCGTGATGGAGACGATGGGTTGTTGAGCGACACGGCCGATGTAGACTTCGGAAATAGTTGACTCGCCGGTGGCCATGGTCTGGCGGAAGTAAAGCCGATCGCGAAGTGTCGCGCTTTTTTCGAAGACGGGGCCCTTGACGTTGAGCACCTCCTCGCCGTTCGCCATGCGGGTGGGATGGATGCCCAGGGGAACGCCTTGCGCGTTCGCGACGGTGAGCGTTTGGAATCCGGGATAAATTTCGTGGCTTTGCTCGAGCCATCGGTTCAAAGTGTTCGAGTCGAAGCGGCCTTGGTTGGTGATGGCGGTGGAAAGTGAACGAAGGGCGAGTTGGTGGCGCGCGATGTACTCATCCAGGTTTTGACCAATTGCGGTGGCGGCTTCTTCGAGCCGTTGGCCAGCTTCAGTCTGCTGGCGGTCGGCATACATCTGTCCGTTGACGATGTTGAGCAGCAGCAGCGGGACGGTGGCAACCAGCAGGAATCCGTGGGAGAGCTGCGTTCGGAGCGGTTGGTGCACCGCGGAGGCGGGTACGCCGCAGTATTTCTGCAGGATCGGGATGCTGATGAGCACTTCGGCCAACATGATGTTGAGCAGGCCGTTGACGGGATGTTTGATGACCATCACCCATCCGCTGGGGGACGGGTAATTGAGCACGGCGATGTAAAGCAGGATCGCAAGGGGCGTGCCGATGACGGTCCAATAAGTGAGGTCGGCCAGGACGGTCAAGAATCGGCGGCGGGAGAGCCAGCCGACCACGGGCGCTTCCAGAAACAGGATGAGCGCGGTTTCGGGATGATGCCAGAGCACGGCATCTGGCAAGACGGTGATCAACGCGGCGATGGCGCCGTAGAACGGGCCGTAGATGAGGGCGATCCCGAGATAGAACACGCCGCCTAACAGCAACGTTGCATCGCTGAAAATGGCGAAGCGCGGCAGGTTGGCGAGGAGGCCGAGCAGCCCGAAGATGAGGCTGACGATCAAGGCTCGCGCCGGCCGACCGTGGACTGGCATAACAAGGTGTTCGTCGGAAAGACCTTAGTACTTTAGGGGTTAGGGTTTGGGGTTGATGGGGAGTGTAGAGGCCAAGAAAACCCGCATTTGATGGCGGCAGGGGCGGCCTTAGAGACTAGCTCAGTCATCCTGGCTGGGGCAGCCAGTGTGCTTGGTTGTAATACAAGGTTACCGGCCCGGCGTTGTGCGGTTCCTCCAACAATCCGTCGCGGGCATTGAGGGATACTGGGAAAGACAATGACCTTGAGCGACACATCGCCGGAAGCACGCCAGGTCTATTTTCGACGTCTCGCGCAGATGACGCCGTCCGAACGGGTCGACATCGGCGCGGCTCTTTGGGCGGCGGGCGATAGCCTGCAGCGCTCAGCCGCGCGCAGCATGTATCCGGATGCCGACGATGCGGAGATTACTTTCCAGATTGCCGTGGCCAGGTTTGGAGCAGAACTCGCGCACAAGGTATATAACAGACAATGATGTCCGCAGGGGATGCCTTTGCCCCCTTGCGCGCCGCACTTGAAGGGGCCGAAGTTCGGTACGCCGTAGGCGGTTCGTGGGCAAAACATTTTACGCGGATCGGGGGGAAGCGCTGAAAGCGATTTCGCCTCGGCAGGCCGTTTAACGTGATTTATATGCCGATGGCGTTTAAGTTCGATTTCTTTCCTGCTGACGCGTTCCCGCTTGGCAGCGAAGAACTGGATCGGGCCGTCTTTCTGGCCGGCACCGGACTCTCGGAGGCCCCAGCGCCGTTTGTCACACCGGAGGACATTCTGCTTGCCAAGCTGCATTGGTTCAGAGCGGGTGGTGAGGTATCCGGCGTGCAATGGCGCGACATCCAGGGTATCGTTCGCGCCTGCGGAGCGATTCTCGACCACAGATATCTGGAACAAGGCGCCGAAAAGCTAGGAATCCTCGCTTTGCTGGAAGGAGCGATGCGCGAGACATAGGACGTTGGCATGGGTGGATGCCTTGACGGGTTCCCACACTGGACGCACTTCGAATCCCGCGGCCTAAATCCCCGTAGCTCGACCGATGCAAGTGCCTTCTCTTTCCAACATCGCGCCGGAAATCGCGGGAGAATCCTGCTCAGGCACGCAGGTCGGATTGTGCTCGAACTTCGACAGGGCCGATGGTTTTTCGTTGCGACTGCCGCCAGTCCGGACTGCATCCGGCCGCGATCTCACTTAATGGAGCACCAGTTTTTGCACCCGAAGATTGGCAAGCTCGCCGACAAAGAGAGTGTTTTCGACGCGGCAGTCGATGGAGTTGACCGCCCCGAATTCCTTGAGCAGCCTTCCGGCACGGCCAAATTTGCCGAGGGCGGTTCCGTCGAGGCGCATCCTGTATATCTCACCGGCGACATCGATATCGTTCCACGGATTGGAATTGGAAACGTAGAGGATGGGATTGGCTCCCCTGGTAATACACATCGCCTGTGCGTTGCCGAAGTTCGAAAACGCGGTCTTGAAGACGCCGTTGTTGTCAAACACCTGGATGCGCTTGTTGCCTCCATCGCCAGCGTAAACGTTGCCCTGCGCATCCACTGCAATACTCAGAACATTGGCGAACTCGCCGGATGCTGTGCCTCTTTTGCCCCAAGACTTCACGAATTTACCGTCCTTATCGAACTTGGCGATGCGCGCGTTGCCGGCGCCATCCGCGACGAATATGTTGCCTGCGGCGTCCCACGCCACGTCGGTGGGCCGATTGAAGAGATCCGTGGGCTGTCCC
>JBGPSX010000344.1:0-4714 GCA_041490325.1 Bryobacteraceae bacterium
CGCGCAAAGGATCGCGCAGGCTCACCGAGAGAATCAGGCCGATACCCGTAACCAAGTGTAGAGCCGGCAGCAGACTGAAATCACCGCGTACTCCGCTCCACCGCCAGATCAGAAACACGAGATAGAATCCGCCGAAGTAGACCGCGGTCCAGAGCAGAAACTGGTTCCGATACTCGGCGGGCGTGCGCACTACGAATGCCGGCTTTAGCTTCGCAAGGGGCAACAGTGGGACTTTCTTACCCGCACGCAATTTCGCGAGCGCCCCGACGTTGGCCAGCGGACGCCGCGCGGCCACGAAGTCGAATACCTGGCTGGCAACCGACGACCGCTCCGCCTCGCCGCGAAAGACTTGCAAAAACGGCAGCAGGTCGTCGGGCTTGCCGACGCGATTGAGATTCAGCAGTTCTCCACGATCCACGCGCGCCGCAAGCTCGCCGAAGTTGTGACTCTTGGCCGCATACACCAGTGCGAGCCCGGCGCACACCAGGCCGGAGGCTGCGATTAGCCAAGCCAGTTCCAGCCAACCCGCGCGTCCCACGCCAGCGCCAGCCGCGCGCCCCACCGTCAGAACTTTGGCTTCCCAGCTCTTGGTTACTGCCAACGGCTGACCCTCCAATTGGGTTTGCGCGTGTGCTTAACCGGCTTTTTCAGATTGTCCTTGAGCTCTTGCCGCGCGCGATCGTCATCGTCCACTTGTTGCAACGCGAGGCCGACATTCGAGAATCCGGCGATCGGCTCATAAAGCGCGCGCGCCCGCTCGAAGTCGCGCTGCGCCAGTCGCAGATAACGTTCTTCCAAGATCCGCGATTTCCCATGCTGCCGGCGCGCTTCGCTCAACGCCGCACTGGCGCGAAAGCGATAGCCATCGGCTTCCTGCTCAATCTCGCGAGGTCCGGTTTGAAACCCGAGCCGCTGCGCCTCGTGCAATTCCGCTAGCGCCTTGCCGATGTTCTTTAGCGAGTAAACGTAGATCCGCGCAAGACCCAGGTGCGGGTCAGGCGAACGTGGCAACAGGGACACGGATTCCTGAAAGTTTTCGACAGCCGCCTGCATCGCTGCGCCGCGCTGATCGGGCTGTTCCGAGTTGGCGCGCACCAGATTGACATAACCGTTGCACAGCGCGAGCTTGCCGCGCGCGACACGATCATTGCGCTCCAACTCGATTGCATGCCGCAAACACACCACTGCTTTCGGCCAATCGAAGTCCTGAATGTTGGGATTCGAATTGTTGCGATAGCGCTCGATAACCTCGTCCGCCGCGCCGATTAAGCCCGCCCGCATCGAAGTGGAGAGCCGATTGGCCGGAGAGAATCCTCCTAAAAACGCGTTCTGCCGCTGGATTCGCTGAAACAGATCCCAGTCCGCATCGATCCCCGCCACGCTCGCGCGTGCGTAATCCGGGTTGTTGCGCAAAGGAGTGCTCTCGCGCAAGAACCGATAATAGTAGCCGGCTGGGACGCATACGATCAGGCCTGCCAGCAAGCCCCAGCATAGGGCTACCAAAATGCTCAGGAGCGACGCGAGTTGCTGGGCGCGCGGAGGCTTCAACTTCATCACGCCGCGCTTCACGGTCTCGGCCATGCTTGACACGCGCTCAGGCAGATGCAAACGCGCTTTCTCTAAAGTCGGATTGCTGTGCCATGCTGTGCGCCGCTCAGTTTGCGCGACCGTGGGACGATCCTGCAGGAACAGCCGAAGATCGTTCTCGAACGCCGACGCCGACACGTAACGCAGGTGCAGATCCCCGGCCAGAGCTTTGTTGAGAATTGCCCGGATTCCGCCGGGGCATGCCTCCGGCAACGCGCGCGGCGGGCGGCGCGACTGAATCAATTCCTCGAGCTTGCGCGTATCCTGCGCTTGATAGGGCGGGGAACCGGCCACCATCTCATACAGCGTCACGCCCACTGCCCACAGGTCCGCATGCCGGTCCACCTGCCCGCGGCTCAAACGTTCGGGCGAGCAATAGCTGGGACTGCCCAGGTTCAGATGCGTCCGGCTATGCGTGAACGTCAGCGCTTTCGCGATTCCGAAATCCAGCAGCCGCACTTCATCGTCCGCGCCGATCTGAATGTTGGACGGCTTGATGTCGCCATGCACAACCGATCGGCGCTGTCCGTCGATGTCGGCCGAAAAGGAATGCAGTTTGTCGAGCTGGCTCAGCATCTCGATCGTGAACTTCGCCGCCCGCGCCGGCTCAATGCGAGTCTCCTGTTTGAGAATCTCGGCGACCGTTTGTCCTTCGATGTACTGCATCGCGACGAAGAAATATCCGTCCAGTTCACCGTATTCGTAGATCTCGATGACGCGCGAGTCGGCGTCGTGCAGTTGCCTTTGTAGCTCGGCCCCGCGGCGCTCGGCTTCCAGGATCAATTGCGTCAACGGATCGGGAGATTCCTCAACAAGTTTTAATACTGCGTAGCGATTCGCGGCAGTATCGAACGCCAGATAGACGTCCGTCATCCCGCGCGCCAGCTTGCGGATCACCTCGTACGCGCCAAACTGCTTGGAACGAAGCACAGCTATGCCTTAAGTGGTTGACGCGCAGTGCGGCATCCGGTTTCCTTCACCGCCAGGCCAACGCCAAAACCACGCCGATCAGAAACCCATAAGCCAGAAATGCCACGCGGCTGGTCAGCCCCCGACCCAGCCGGTTCAGCAAACCCGGCGCGACTGTCGACGCCCGAACTCTCGTGATGGAATGACGCGCTCGCGCATCGCTCATGGCCGGCGACGCTGGTCCCACGAACTCGCTGCCCGCGATGAACACGGCCGTGATGTTGTCCTTTCCCCCGGCCCGATTGGCGGCCTCCACCAACTCGCGCGCCACCTTCGCGGGATCGCCATCATAATGTTCGATCACGTCGCGCATTTCGGCCGACGTCACCAGGTCGCTCAGGCCGTCGCTGCACAGCAGCAGCGCGGCATCCGGCTTGAATAAAAACTCTTTCATCTCGACGAACTCGGCATCGTTCGGCTCGTGGCGTCGGGAACCGACATTGCGAAACACCTCGTGGCGCCGGGGATGTAGCATGGCCTCACGCTCGGTCAGTTCGCCCGAATCCTCTCGCTCGCCCACTGGAGAATGATCGGACGTCAGCTTGCGAATCGCCCCGTTCCAGATCAGGTACAGTCTGGAGTCGCCGACATGACCCACCACCACGCGATCCTCGTCCATCACCGCCAGCGTCAACACGCACGCCATCCCGCGCCAGTCTTCGTTATCCTCTGCCAACTCGCAGATGCGGTTGTTAGCCGCAACAATCGCGGTCTGGATGCGATCGTGCGTGTTTCCCTCCAGCCGGTCGAGCGAGGCGCGAATCACTTGCAGCGCCGTCTCGGCCGCCTTTTCGCCCGCCGCATGTCCTCCCAGTCCGTCCACGACTAGGAAGATCCCCAGCGTGTCGTCGACGAAGTTACGATCCTGATTCTCCGAACGCAAGCGTCCCGGATCAGTAGCAGCCCCGGATCGCATAATTACCTCCGCCGCACCGACCAGTGCGTGACGGCAAAAACAATCGTGAAGAGCAGGAATACGGCAACAAACGGAAGATGCGCCAGATATGGAATTGTCATGGCTTTGCCTCGAACGCCAACGTAATCACTTCGGCTACGCCAATCTCCGCGCGCGCAGGCAGGGCTTCTTCAGCCCCTCGCTTCAGCCGTTTCCCATTCAGCCAAGTCCCGTTCATGCTCTTGTCGACGATCACAAACCGGCCTCCGGCCGCGTCGCGCCGCACGCGCACGTGCTCCCGCGACACCTCGTCATTGGTATAAAGCGCCAGGTTCACGGCCACATCATCACCTCCGCGCCCAATACTAATCTCATCCTGCGTCATCAAAAAAAGCTGCGGACCCGAATCGTCCTCATAACGAATCTCTGCATAAACACGATCGCCAGTAAGTCGCTGCTCAGTCCGGACACCCGCCCGTCCAGTGACCGTACCCACGCTAGGATCGCGTTCCAGCAGCGTAGTCTTGGTTCCGTGATAGCCAGGCTGCGGCGTCTCGTTCAGCTCGGAATGAATCTCGACGTCACCCACAGGCACCACGCCCTCGGAATCGGGAAAAAATTCAAACGCCCAATCCTTGCACGCGATCTTGAACGGCTTGCGCTGCTTCCCGCTTCGCAGCACGCCCAGCCCGAGCGGCCGCGCGTTCAACTGTTCCAGCTTTCCGTTCAGCGCGCGGCGAGCGTCCTCACGAATCAAATCCAGCACGCCGGTGAGCCGCGTGTAATCGTCGGGGTGCAAATACAGACTGAAGATGCATGGCATGAGCACGCTGTAACCCATCTCGAATTGCCCCAGTTCCATGTTTCGGATGAGCTGCTCGATGATGATCTTGCCGGTGATTTTGCCTTGGGCTTCCCCGAGTCCCTGCGGCATTGGATAGACCTCCACTCCGGGTTGGACGTTCCCTGAGTGGTTGCCGGTTTCCTAACAAGTCCTGTGGCAAAAGCGGCCAGCTGGAAAATTGGGGGCAGGATCGGATCTCCTCGACCGGCAAATTGGGGGCAGGATCGGATTTCCGCCAGCCAATATCCCAACCAATGCGGCAACTTTACAAGGCGGAAACTCCGTGCCTGTACCCAATTCTTCCAGGTGACCCACAGGCTGCTAGACTAGCCGGGCCAAGACCAGATGGAGCGCCAGTCTACTCTTCGCGCAGCAAACTAGCCGGATCCACCCGCAGCGCCCCGCCCGCCGCAACTAGC
>JBGPSX010000345.1:0-4713 GCA_041490325.1 Bryobacteraceae bacterium
GCTGGCCCGGTGCTGGCATCGCGCGCCGCGAACAAAATGTCCGGCGGACGCGTCATCGGCGCCAATGACCGCATTAACCTCGGCGTGATCGGACTCGGCGGGCGCGGCAATTCCGATGCCCGTAACTTTGCCAAGTACGGCGAAGAGAACAATGCCTGCCAGATCGTGGCCGTGTGCGACGTTTATGAAAAACGGAAACGGCTCGCGGCCGAGCGCTACAAATGCCAGGGCTACCTGGATTACCGCGAACTGCTCGCGCGCCCGGACATCGACGCGGTCATCATCGCCACGCCCGATCACTGGCACGCCAAGCAAGCCTTGGACGCCATGGATCATGGCAAAGATGTGTACCTCGAAAAGCCGATGGTCCACACCAACGAAGAAGCTAAGCAACTGATCAACACCGTCAAAGAAACCAAGCGTGTGTTGCAGGTGGGCTCGCAAACTACTTCCGCCGATCAATGGTGGAAGGCGCGCAAAGCCATCGCCGACGGCATGATTGGCCCCATGATCATGAGCCAGGGCTCGTATCATCGCAACTCGATCGAGGGCGAATGGAATTACCCCATCGAAGCCGAGGCCGGTCCGGATGGTAAAGGCGACAACTACATCGACTGGAAGAGCTGGCTGGGACCTGCTCCCAAGCGGCCCTACGATGGCGACCGTTTCTTCCGCTTCCGCAAGTACTGGGATTACTCCGGCGGCATCGCGACTGATCTGTTTTATCACGTCGTATCGCCGCTGCAAATCTGCTGGGGCGCGCCGCAGTTCCCTTCCAAGGTCTCGGCCTCGGGCGGCATCTACATTTTCAAAGACGAGCGCGAAGTTCCCGATACGTTCCATTTGATGGCCGATTTTCCGAAAGGCCATTCGCTGGTGCTGAGCTCGTCCATGGCCAATTCCCAGCACATTCCTGGTTTAATTCGTGGGCATTTCGGCACAATTGTGATGGTGGAGCACGGCATGTTCGAGCGGACCACGCCCTTCATCACGGTGAAGCCCGAAGTATCCCGGCGCGGACCCAACCGGGATGTCGTAACGCCCATCGGCGGCGCTGAATACGCCGGCAAGTTCGGCACTGAAGAGATCAAGATCCCGATTGACCAGAAAGACATGATGTCGGCTCACATCGAAAATTTCCTCAGTTGCATCCGGACTCGCGAGAAACCGCACCTGGATGTGGAAACCGGCGCCCGGGCGCAAATCATCATCAATATGGCGGTCCAGTCCTATCGCGAGGGCAAGACCCTGTATTGGGACGAGAAGAACTGGAAGGTCTCCGGCAAGCCAGTCAAGTCCTAAGAAGCTCCTTACGATTCGAGCGGCGGTCTCACATCACGCGAGGCTGCCGCTTTCCTCAGTTCCCCCTCGTTTCACCTCTACTTCAACTACGGTTCGCGCTCTAGCCGGCGACGGAAAGATAACTGCTCCCGGATAATTCCTATCTCTTTAGTCACAAAAAGTACGCCGATTAGCATATGGCATAGAGCAAACACAGGATTGATCGAGCGCTGAACCGATGTTAACTTCCTTCAAGCTCCAATTCATTTGGAAGTTTGAAAGGAGAACTGAATGCATAGGTTCTACCCGATCGCTACGAGTGTGCTTAGCGTGGCGCTCACAACGGGGATTCTACAGGCACAAACAGATCCCGGCCCTCGACCCGGCGCTGCAGGCGCGGGAAGCTTCTACCCAGGACTCACTGCTGCGCAGCAGACCGGGTTCAACGACGGACTGGGCGCCTTTCAGGAGGTAGATTCGGTGCGAGGGACGATTGTCGGAGAGTCAGGCAAAGGCCTGGGCCCGACGTTTAACGGCAACAGTTGCTCTCAGTGCCATGCCCAGCCTGCCGTGGGTGGTAGCAGCCCGGGCATGAACAGTCCGCAGCATCCCGTACCCAATCCACAGGTGGCGCTGGCTCATTTGGATGGCGCTCTGAATACCGTGCCTTCCTTCATCACCGCCAATGGGCCGGTTCGCGAAGCCCGTTTCGTGGCGACGGGTTTCAACAATAACGCGCCGCTCGACGGTGGAGTGCACGGCCTCTACACGATCCGCGGGCGGACCGATGCGGTTGGATGCAATCTGACGCAGCCGGATTTCGCGACTCAGCTCGCGAATCGTAACGTCATCTTCCGCATCCCGACGCCGGTGTTCGGATTGGGACTTATCGAAAACACTTCCGATGCTGCGCTCGAAGCGAATCTGTCTGCAAATCAGGCCCAAAAGGCGGCACTGGGAATCAGTGGCAAGCTCAATCGTAGCGGCAACGACGGAAGCGTAACGAAGTTTGGCTGGAAAGCCCAGAACAAGTCGTTACTCATCTTCTCCGGCGAAGCGTACAACGTCGAGCAGGGTGTTTCGAACTTTGCCTTCGCGAATGAACGGTCCGCCGCCGCCGGTTGTGTCTACAACTCGCAGCCCGAAGACGCGGAAGACGTATTCGAATTCGCCAACTTCATGCGGCTATCAGCTCCGCCCACGGCAACCACGTCCACTACTTCGCAGAACAATGGCAAGGCGCTCTTCAGCACTATTGGATGTGCATTCTGCCATTCGCCCAACCTGACTACCGCGGAATCGCAATTCGCGGTCATGTCGAACGTGACCTATCATCCGTATTCCGATCTTGCCATCCACAACATGGGTTCGACCCTGGCCGATGGCATCAACCAGGGCGCGGCGGGTCCGGATGAATTCCGCACGGCGCCGCTGTGGGGTGTGGGGCAGCGCTTGTTCTTCCTGCACGACGGCCGGACATCCGACCTGCAGCAGGCCATCCTCCAGCATTCCAGCCCGGGCTTTGATTGCGTAATCTCGCAGAGCTTCCAGCAATTCAAGGTCAACGGGAATATCTTCCAGCCGTTCGGTCAATCCTTTGTGTGCGGTTCGGAGGCGAATAAGGTCATCGACAATTACAAATCCCTGAACACTTCGCAGAAACAGGACGTCTTGAACTTCCTGCGCTCCTTGTAGCCTTGACTGGCACGGAGGGCGTCCCTCGGGATGCCCTCCGCTTTTCTTCACATAGCTCTGCCCAGTTCGAAACCTAAGCGGTGGCGGCAATGCCGGGCAACTGAGCTGATTCTCTGATCGCACCTTCGTGGCATAGCAGCCAGTGCTTTCGTTGCATCCCTCCGGCATATCCGGTCAGCGCCGAGGAAGCGCCGATGACGCGATGGCACGGCACGATGATCGCGACCGGATTCAGCGAGTTCGCGTGTCCCACCGCGCGCGAAGCCTTTGGCCGGCCGATTCGCACTGCGAGTTTGCCGTAGCTCCAGGTTTCACCCGCCGGAATGGTACGCAGCGCGGTCCAGACAACTTCCTGAAACGCTGTTCCACCGGTTCTGATCGGCGTGTGATCGAGCGCGTGAACATCGCCGTCGAAGTATTCGCGCAGGCGGGGCTGCAAGTTGAGAGAATCCACGCCGCGCCGGAATTCGAACGCGCCGTAGCGCCGCTCCAGCAAGGTCTCCATCCGCTTCTCATATCCGGCGTAGTCGAGCGCGCAGATCGCCTCGCCATCCGAGGCAAAGAGAATACGGCCAATCGGGGATTCAAATTCGTCATAGTCGAGGATCATGATTGCTACTCCTTGATTCGTAGAGATTCCCATAAATAGAGCGCCGCGTAAGACCGCCACGGCCTCCATGCCTCAGCAAGTTCTTCCAGCCGGCGTGGCGAGGACACTCCCGCGGCCTTGAGCAGACCGAGATCGGAGGCCGGAAACGCATCCGGATCGCTCAGCGCGCGCATGGCGATGTAGTTCGCCGTCCACGGACCGACCCCCGGCAATTCGCACATCCGGCCGATCATCTCTTCGCTCGAAGCAGCCGCGTCGAAACGGATTTTTCCATCCGCTATCGCGCGCGCAAATCCGCGAATCGATTCGGCGCGCGCTTTCGGCAATCCGATGGACCGCAGATCCGCTTCGGCCAGAATCTCGGGCTTGGGAGGTCCGAAGCGTACCACCAAACGCGCCGCCAGCGTGCTGGCGCCCTTCACTGAAACCTGCTGGCCCAGCATTGCTCGCACCACCAGCTCGAACGGATCCCAACAACCGGGCACGCGAAGTCCGGGATGCTTCTTGACGACACGTTTCAATAATTCGGACTTCGACAAATGACCGGCTATCTCCCGCATGTTGGCGCGTAGATCGAAGAAAGATCGTAGTTGCTCCGCTAGCGGGCGCAATCGCTTGGCGCTGGACGGTTCAATGCGAGCCACCAGGCAATTGCGCTGAGAATCGTGCCTGACCGTGGCGCCATTGCGCCGGTAAATGCCATCTTCCACGGCTTCGAGCCCTGCGATGGCGCGCGGCCCCACAAACGCGAGAAACGCATTCCAATCATATGGGGGTCGATAGTGGAGTTTTAACTCGATGCTGGACGGGGCGCCCTCGGGTGGTTCGAACCGGCGCAGTTCTTTCGGGTTGCGCCGGTAGGTTGCGCGCATCGCCTCATTGAACCTGCGCAGACTTGCGAACCCGGACGAGAAAGCGATGTCGGCAAATGGCAAACTGGTTTCGGTGATCAGCTTCTTTGCAAATAGCGTCCGCCGTGTTTGCGCGACCACCACCGGCGGCACGCCGACGTGCTCGAGAAAGAGCCGCCGCAGATGCCGGTCCGTCAAACCCAGGCGTTCCGCCAGTTGAGCCGTAGATCCTTGATCGAGCGCGCCATCATCGATCAGACGCAGCGCGCGGCTAAC
>JBGPSX010000346.1:0-4706 GCA_041490325.1 Bryobacteraceae bacterium
CGCCTCAGTACTGGAGTCCGTACACATGAAGTCCACCTGGAAATTCGCCGTCGCAGTCTTTCTCGCCCCGCTTTGCGGGCTGGCTGGTGACGCATCCCCGGCAGTATTCGAAGCCATCCGCAATGACGACTTGGCATTCCTCAAATCGATGCCCAAGTCCGATGTCGAGAACGCGGATAGTAGAGGCGCTACCCCGCTCATGCATGCGGCGGCCTTCGGAAGCCCGGAAGCCATGAAACTCCTGCTCGACAAAGGCGCAAACGTAAACGCGAAGAACAATTTCGATGCCACGGCCCTGTTGTGGGCGGCCTGTGATCCGCTCAGGACGCGCACGCTCATCGAACACAACGCAGACGTCAATGCCAAATCGAAGCAGGGTCGAACTCCGGTGATGATCGCCGCCCGATGCGACGGCAACTCGGCTATTGTGAGCCTGCTTCTCTCAAAAGGGGCCGACCCGAACGTGAGCGATTCGCTGGGCGTCACCGCGCTGCACCAGGCCGCCCACGCCGGAGATGTAGAAAGCATCCGCCTGCTGATCGGAAAGGGAGCGGATGTCAACGCTTTGGATAAAAAGGGCGATTCGGAGTTGATGGGCGCAGCCGGAAGTGGTTCGGTGGGAGCCGTGCGACTGCTGCTGAGCAAAGGTGCGCGCGTCAATGTCGCTCGAACTTCGTACCAAATCAACAAGCATGGGCAGCTTGCGCTGGTGAAGCTGACAGCTCTGATGGTAGCCGCGCCTTACGGGTCGCCGGAATTGGTCAAGGAACTGGTGGACGCGGGCGCCGACGTCAATGCGCGCGACTCTCGCGACATGACCCCGCTGATGTTCGCCGTTGGTTCAGAACATCAGGATGCCGGAGTTGTGCGCATCCTCCTACGCGCTGGAGCCTCGGTGAATGACAAGAGCAATGCCGGCGAGACAGCTTTGGATTGGGCAGTGAAGTTCGGCAATGCCAGCGTCATTTCGCTGCTGAACGAGGCTGGAGCCCGGCACAGCGCCGAGCGCGCTAAGCCGCCTCATACTGACTTGCAGAATCCTCGCAACGCTGCGCAGGCACTCTCTCAGAGCGTTGCACTGATACAGAAGTCCAGCACGGAATTCTTCCGTGAGAGCGGCTGCGTCGCTTGTCACCACCAACCTGCCACCGCCGTGGCGTTGCGGGCTGCGCGCAAAGCCGGCGTCAAGGTGGATGAGTCCGCCGCGCGGGACCTGGGAGAACTCTTGCGAGTCACTTGGGGCGTGTCGATGGACGACATGCTGCAAGGTATTCATCGAGGCGGTGGATCCGACCGCGTCGCAAATCAACTGCTGGCCGTATCCGCCGCCGGTTACCGGCCGGACGCGATGACCGATGCGGCGGTGGCGGATGTGGCCGCATTGCAGCGCCGTGACGGACATTGGTTTGATGAGTATGAAGCACGAGCCCCGATTACGGATGGCTTAATCGGTCGCGCTGCCTATGCAATTCGAGTCTTGCAAGTATTCGGTTGGCCGGGCCGCAGAGCTGAATTCGCCGAACGCATCGCTCGCGCCAGGACATTCCTGACTAATACAAAAGCCATCACGGGCGACGATCGGGCCATGTTGGTCCTCGGGCTTTTCTGGTCGGGCGCGCCCAAACCGCGGCTGGAGAAAGCCGTGCAAGACCTCATCGATCATCAAAGGCCCGATGGTGGTTGGGGCGGCAATGACAATCTCGCGAGCGACGCCTATACTACCGCCGAATCGCTGGCTGCGCTGAATGAAAGCGCCGTCTCGACCCCAACGGACCGCGTGTACCAGCGCGGCGTTAGCTACCTTCTGAAGAATCAATTTCAGGATGGCTCGTGGTACGTGGCGAGCCGAGCGATCAAATTTCAACCGTATTTTCAGAGTGGTTTTCCATTCGACCATGATCAATGGATTTCCATGGCGGCGACGGCCATGGCGGTCAGCGCGCTGGCGCCCGTGACGAACCAATAAAACGCCCACTGCCAATTCCGAGCGTATGCTATCATCCTGTTACAAACTTAGATTTCCTGTTTAGGAATTGCGAGTCCGGACGCGTTCAGTCTGATCGATGTCGTGAGCACGTTCCGATTCACTGACAGTTCCAGCGCGTGATGTACAGAGTTTGCGAATGAAAATGTCGGGCTACACAGTCGTTTCGCGATTGGCTGCTTTCGTCGCGGTGCTACTGTGGGCAGGCGCGGGCGCCGCGCAAACCCGGCTGAGCCTCGAGCAAGCCAGCTCGCGCGCCACGCCTGATTTCACGCCAGCTTACGAAGGCAAGGAAGTGGTTGTGGGCGGCCAAGTCTCTTCCGCGCCGATTCTTGTCACCGATTCTTATTACTTGCCCATTCAAGACGAGTCCGCGCACGGCCTCCTGTTGCAAGGCGGGGCGTGGCGATTTCGCGGATTGGAACCCGGCGACTGGATCGAGGCGCAAGGCACCATCGCCCGTCGCGGAGGCCGCCCCGTCCTGTTGCCCCAGGACATCCGGCGAGTAGGCCACGCGGCGCCTCCTGCGCCCAAAACGTTGAAGCCCTCGGAGATCGCATCTTTTCGCTATCTGGGAGTCCTGGTCACCACCGAGGGCAGCGTGCGGGACGAAGATCAGAATGGCGGCGGCGATCTTTTGCAGATTGGCGACAAGAAGAGCGTGCTGGCCGCGTTTCTTCCGCGGATGCGTCGCGACACAGGTCCTCAACTGAGCGGATTCCGCGCCGGTGATCGGATTCTGCTCACTGGCATCGCCAACCAGTACTGCACGTTGCCGCCCTATAACCAGTATTTTCAGGTCCTGCTCGCTAGTCCATCGGCGGTGACGGTGCTGGAGCGCGGCTGGATGATTCAGCCGCCGGTGTTGCTGGCCTCGCTCATTCTGGCGGCGGCGCTGCTTGCCATCTGGTGGTTCCGCGAGCGTCGCATGGCCGCCCTGCGCCGGCAAATCCGCGTGCTCAACGCGTTGGGCGAAGAGGTGATTGGCGCCACGTCGCCAGCCGAGATTCTGCGCCGCCTTACCCTCACGCTGCCCGCGCTTTCAAATGCGTCCGGAGTCGGCTTGTATATACAGAATCGAGGAACCAGGCTGCTGGACAGCGTGCATGCCGGCGACTCGGGCGCGGAAAGCATCGACCTGGCGGCTCCGAACGGCTCCATTGCTTCGGCAGTCGCGGCCTCCTTTCGGAACCGTTCGCCGATAGCAATACCCGAAACGCGCCGGAGCTCGTACTTCAAGAAAGAGGATGGCGCGAACGCGCCTCGCTCCGTGCTGTTTGTTCCGATGCTGGCGCAGAGTGAACTGGTGGGCGTGCTGGAGCTTCGTCATGACAAGCAAATCCATTATTTCAGCCAGGCGGAACAGGCCGCCATGCAGCATCTCGCCAACCAGGTAGCCACCGCGCTGAAGCTTCAGGAGCAGCATTCCATCCGCGAGCAGTTGTTCCGCAGCGAGAAGCTGGCAGCGGCCGGCCAGCTTATATCGGATGTGGCCAACGAACTTCGCTCGCCGCTGCAATCCATCGTGCTGCTCGCTTCGGTGCTTCGCTCGCGACAGGCGGACCAGGAATGCGAGGAATTGGAATCCATCGCCGACGAAGGGCGCCGCGCGTCGGAAATCGTGTCGCGCCTGGTTTCGTTCGGTAAGGTGGAGCAGTCGCACGTGGAGCAGGTCGATTTGAACGTGGTCTTGTCTGGTCTCTTGAAGTTTCGTGCGCCGGAGTGGAAGGTCAAGGGCGTCGAGATTCGGACGCAGCTCGCCCCCAAGCGTGCCATCGTCATGGGTTCGCCCGGCCAGCTCGAACAGGTGCTCTTGAATCTTCTCGTCGACGCCGAGAAGTCCGCCGCCGAAGCAGTCGAAAAAATCATCACAGTCTCAAGTAGCTTGCTGGCGCGGCGAGTGCTGGTTGAAATCGCCTATCCCACGCGATCGTCCGATCTTCAACTGGCGGATAGCGTGGACGGCGACCCGGCCGGATCGGGAGCGCTCGGTTTGGGTGTCTGCCGCGGCATTGTTCACAGTCACGGAGGCGAGTTCCGCGTCGTTCGAATCTCACCAACCCAAGCTCGATTCGACGTAGAATTGCCCATCGTCGATTCCAGGCCCGCGAGTACCGACGGCAGTGGCGAGTTTCACGAGGGCAGCCGCCAGCTCACCGTCCTGGTGATCGAGCCCGACAGCAAGACGCAGCGTCAACTGGTGCAGTTGCTCGGGCTGCGCGGCGATCGTGTTGTTCCCGTGTCCAGCGCCGAGGAAGGCGCCGATATCATTCAACGCCTTCGGTTTGATTTGGCCATTTGCGCGGTCCGGCTTCCCGGTCTCAACTGGGTGGAGTTCTACGAGCGCGTCCGGCGGCAAATCGGCGGCTTCGTGTTGTTGACGGACGGCTTCAACAAAGATGTGGGCAAGGCTTTTCAGAACGGCAAGGGTTTCGTGCTGAGCAAGCCGATTGACGAGTCCGAGGTCCACCGTATTTGCCGGACCATCGAAGAACGCGCTGCCGTAAACAATTAATGCGGGGCTCTCAAGCCGCGGTCCGTTTCAATTGGCGCAGTGTTTGGGGTCCCACTAAACTGTAAGGAAGCGCCGAATGACGAAAAGTGGATTCCTAGCTCTACTTGCCGCGGCGGCCGCCATCGCGCAGCCACAACCATCCGCACAAGAGATTCGCGTCATCGCGGCCAAGGCCTATGCCTTCGCCTATCCGATGGTCTTGATGGA
>JBGPSX010000347.1:0-4702 GCA_041490325.1 Bryobacteraceae bacterium
CCGGACCTGCACTACGATGATGCAAGTGCGCTCGGAGTATTCCATCTCCGGCAGGCCGAACTTCAGACGAAGATCGATCACCGGCGCCACCTTGCCGCGCAGATTGATCACGTCCTTGACTTCCAGTGGCATATGAGGCACCGCGGTGATCTCCTGAATCCCCATGATTTCGCGGACTTTCATGACATGAAAGGCGAATTCCTCCCGCCCCAGACGGAACGTGAGGTACTTCCCCCCGCGGTACTTCCCCCCGCGGTACTTCCCCCCGCGGTCCTTCTCGCGCGTACTTGCTGCAACATCAGGTTTCTCGGCAATGGCTGATGGCATGTTTTCGATTCCCGGACTTCATATCGGAAGCGCAATGACAAACATGAGGACGAAATGTTTAGCCAATGAGCAACTGGAGGGCCTCGGAGTCCAGCCGGTGACAGGAATCCGCCGCATTGCCTGCCGAGCTACTCTGGTCCACATCGGACCAGACGTAACACGCGAGAAAGAGAGACCCAAGATGAAGCATTTCGCTGGGCTGTGCATTCTGGCGCTAACCGGCCTTGCTCTGGCAACTCCGGGCATGGCTCAAACCGCAGCGCCCGCTACGGTGGCGGCCCCCGATGCCAAGCCGTCACCGGTCGCAGCGGCGACGCCGGACAAACCGGAAGCGGAGGGCAGTGCGTTCAGCGCCGATCGGCCAGGTTTTTCCGAGCCCGCCGATGCAGTGCCACGCGGTGTCATCCAGATCGAAAGCGGCGTCACTTTCAGCGTGGACACCCGGCCAGCGACAGTCGAGTACAACCTTATTGAAGGCAGCCCGCTGCTGCGGTTCGGAATCGGAGGCCGGACTGAACTTCGTTTCAGCGGAGATGGATTCCGCTTCTCAAAGGATGAGAGCCCGGCAGGCGTGGAACGCGCACACGGAATATCCGATTGCAGTATCGGCGCCAAGATAAAGGTGCTGAAGGAGAACGGGCTGCTACCCGCGATCGCCATCCAGCCTGAACTCTCTCTTCCGATTGGACACGACCAATTCTCAAGCTCTACGCTCGACCCCGCCATCAAGCTGGCCTGGGCCAAAACGTTGACTCACGGGTTTAGCGCCGGTGGACTCCTCGCTTTTTCTTGGATAACCGGCCAGGAAAGGCGCGTGCTGCAACAAGGCTATAGCCTGTCGGTGGCGCACAGTCTCCCCGGCGGCCTGGGCGGCTACTGGGAGGTCTACCGAATCAGTCCCACTGGGGCGGGCAGCATCTGGATGTTCAACACCGGTATAACCCGGATGCTGAGACGCAACACCCAGGTTGATATCGAAGTGGGCCGGACATTGAAACCCACTTCGCCCTGTTGGTTCGTGGCTGGCGGTGTGGCGGTACGCCTGTCTCCAGGGCTCTTGCGGCACGCCGGAAACTGAAGGTAAGAGTTATTCTCACAACCGCTCCCTTTGGTCACGGCTCGGCTAGGGGGCTGGAAACCGTCAACGTCGATTTGCGCACTCCGGACCGCTAACAGAGCCGTGACCAAAGGGAGCGGTGTCTCCGAAATTTTTCAGCAACCTGTCACTAGAACCGCTCACCCAGCAGCGATTTCAAACGGTCATACCCGGCCCGGCTCACCGGAAGCTGCGTTCCGTCCGATAACACCGCAACACGGCTGTCTTTGGCGTAGGGCTCGATCTTGGCCACCCGCTCCAGATTCACGATCACCGAGCGATGAATGCGAATGAAGCGCTGCGGATCGAGTGCCGTCTCTAGACTCGAGATGGTCTGTTGTTTCAAGTAGCTCTTGCGCTGGCTGTGCAATGAAACGTAGTCGTCCTGCGCCTCGGCGTAGTCCAGCGCGTCCACGGGAATAATGTGCACGCGCGCGCCGTCCTTCACCACGATGCGTTGCAGGAACTGTTGCGGCGGCCGAGCTTCGCGGGCCAATTCCGCGGCGGGAGGCATTTTCTCACCGAGCCTTTGCCGTGCGCGTTCCAGCGCTTTCTCGAAACGGTCCAGGCCGAATGGCTTGAGCAGATAATCCACCGCGTGCGCGTCAAAGGCCTTCATCGCGTACTGATCGTAGGCCGTCACGAAAATGACGGCGACCTCGCGATCGATCAGCTCCAGCACTTCAAACCCATCCAGCTTGGGCATCTGCACATCCAGAAACACCAAGTCGGGTTTGTGCTCGGAAATGGCTTTGACGGCTTCAAATCCGTTGGCGCACTCAGCCACGATCTCGATATCGGGCGTGGATTGCAGATACTCGTGCAACAGGCTGCGCGCCAGCTCTTCGTCATCCACGATGACAGCGCTGATCCGCCGCCGCTCGGGCGCCACGGCCGGCAAATCGGAACCCGAATCGCGCTCGAGGTTCCGCAAATCCACCAGCAGCTCGCGCGCCGACTGATACCTGCGCTGCCGATCCTTCTCCAGGCATTTGCGAACCACGCGATTCAGCTCTTCCGGCACTTCGTAGTTGAAGCGCGCGATCGCGTCCGGCTGCGACTGTAAGATCCGGGCCATGGTCTCTGAAGCAGTGCTCCCTGAGAAAGGCAGCCGCCCGGTCGCCATCTCGTAAAGCACCACGCCCAGACTGAAGATATCCGTGCGTTGATCCATGTCGCTACCCAACGCCTGCTCGGGACTCATGTATGCCACGGTCCCCAGCACGATTCCGGCGCTGGTCATTACCTGTGTCTCTTCCTTTTCAGGACCGCGCTCCAGTTTCGCCAAACCGAAGTCCAGCACCTTGACGTGGCCGCGCGGCGTCAGCATCAGATTGGCGGGCTTGATGTCGCGATGGATGATGCCCTTCGAGTGCGCGTCATCGAGCGCATCGGCGGTCTGGATGGCGACCTCCAGAATTTCTGGCACCTTCATGGGTCCCTTGCGAATGCGCTCGCTCAAGGGCTCGCCCTCGACGTATTCCATGGCCAGGAACCACAGTTCTTTATCCTGCCCGATTTCGTAAATGGTCGCGACGTTGGGATGCGTGAGCAAGGACGCCAGCTTGGCTTCCTGAACGAAGCGATGCATGCGATCGGGATCGGCGGCGACCTCGGGCGACAGAAGCTTCAGCGCCGCGCGCCGGCCGAGCCGCGTATCATCGGCCAAAAAAACGGCGCCCATGCCTCCCTGGCCCAGGCGAGAAAGCACGCGATAGTGCGCGATCTGCTTACCCGGGGCCAATCGTTCCTCCATCATGTCCTCCATAGTACAAATGCGCTTCGCAAGCATGTTACAGATGCGCTTCGCAAGGCAGGTCGATTTCTACGACGAATCGGTTGTTTACGCTTTGGATATCGATGCGCGCCCGATTTTCGTACAGCGCGCGCATGCGCAGGCGCACGTTTTCAAGCCCCAGTCCGTGCCGTCTCGCCGCTGGCGCCTCGGGATCAAATTCGTTTTCGATCTTCACTCGCAGCCGGCCGTCCTGGCAGTTTGCCTCCACCAGGATCGTTCCACCATCCAACAATCCCGCGATCCCGTGCTTCACCGCGTTTTCCACCAGTGGCTGCAGGAACAGCGGAGGCACAATGCAGCCATCGCATTCGCTGTCGTTGCGAAAATCGGTTTGAAGGCGCGCGCCGAATCGCACCTGCTCGACATCCAGATACGCTTTTGCCAGAGCCAGTTCCTCCTTTAGAGAAATGCTCTGTTTTTCGCCCAAGCTCAGTGTGCTGCGCAAGAAATCGGAGAGCTTGATGCACATCTCTCGCGCCCGCGCGCCATCCACCGTGGCGAGCGCGCTGATCGAATGCAGGCTGTTAAACAAGAAATGAGGATTGATCTGGGCCTTGAGCGCTTTCAACTCCGCTTCGCGCGCCAGGGTGCGAGCCTCTTGCTCGCGCGATTCCGCTTCCTTCGATGACTCGAGCGACAACAACACGTAGTGCAACGCCACCGCCAACAAATAAAGCAACACGCCGATGCCGAAAACCAACGGAAGCTGCGGGCTGAGTCGATCGTTCAGTTGCGGAAAATAGCGGCTCAATCCGAGCGCCAGCAGCTTTGCCAGGACTAACCACAGAAGTCCAGCCACGATGGCCGCCGCAACGTGATTCCCAATCAGTTTCGGTATCTGAGAAGCGCCCAGCGGCAGCACCCGGCACATGTACCAGGGGCCCAGGCAGACGAAGGCGTAGAAGAGCGCCAGGGGCAACGCTTCGGATCCTGCTTCGAACCACGCCAACTGGCCCGTAATCACGAGCAGGTAGGCTAGCAGTCCGCCTAACGGAAGCCAGGCGAGCAGATAGAGCAGGACCCTGCCTTTGGTGGCAAGCAGCGGATGCATGTATGCTCCGTTCGGGCTAGTTCTCTACGCTCATTCCGCCAAAGACGGATGCGCCGGTAATGACGAGCTGACGAGTGGGGACGTCTGGATCGGTCTTGGGATGAACGGTTTTGTCTTCGAAGCCGCCGAAAACGCTGGCGCCTTTCATCATGACGCTCCAGTTCTCGGGCACTCGAATTTCAACACCACCGAAAATCGCGTTGACGTCGACGACGGCGCGGTCGACGGTCATCTTGGCGTGCCGGAGATCGAGATGCACGCCTCCGAAGACCGCCGACACATCCGCGCCACGAAAATCCTCGGTGTCGACGCGCCGCTTGCTCCCGCCGAAAATTGCAACCACGTTGAGGGTTGAATCGCTCGTGACTGGCGCGCCGTCGGTGTATTTCTTACGATCCATGGCGCGCAACAGCATGCTCAGTCCAAACGC
>JBGPSX010000348.1:0-4701 GCA_041490325.1 Bryobacteraceae bacterium
CGCGCCCACCGCGGGATTCGGACTGGTTCGGCCTACGCCGAGCCGCGCCAACTCCAGCGCCTCCTCCATCCACGCGTCTTTCATGCTGTGTTGAACAGCGAGGCGATGAACTTGTCCGGCTCGAAGGGAAGCAAATCGCCCGCTTGTTCGCCGACGCCCACGTAGCGGATCGGCAGGTTGAGTTCGCGCGCGATGGCCACGACGATCCCGCCTTTAGCGGTGCCATCCAGCTTGGTCAATACCAGACCGGTCACACCGCTCGATTCCGTGAAACGTCGCGCCTGTTCGAGACCGTTTTGTCCGGTGGTGGCATCCAGCACGAGCAGCACTTCGTGCGGCGCTGTCGGAATGACCTTGGCGGCGGTACGGCGCATTTTTTCAAGCTCGGACATCAGGTTCGCCTTGGTGTGCAGCCGTCCGGCCGTGTCGACGATGACGTAGTCCACCTTGCGTGCTTTGGCCGCCGTCAGCGCGTCGAACAAAACCGCGCTCGGGTCTGACCCGGCAGTCTGCCGGATCACCTCAGTAGAAGTCCGCGTCCCCCAGACTTGCAACTGCTCGATCGCGGCCGCGCGGAATGTATCCGCCGCGCACAGCAGCACGCTGCGTCCTTCCGCCTTGTAGCGACTCGCCAGCTTGCCGATGGTCGTGGTCTTGCCGGACCCGTTCACGCCCACCACCAACACCACGGCCGGCGGCTCCGCCACTCGCGGTAAGGGGCGTTCCGATGCCTCCAACACCTCGAGCAAATGCTGCGCGATGAGTTGCTTGATCTGCTGCGCATCCCCGACCTGATTGCGATCCACCCGCTGCCGGATGCTCTCAAGAATCTCGGACGTTGTATTCACGCCAATGTCCGCCGTGATCAGCGCATATTCGAGCTCTTCCAGAACATCGGCGTCAATTTCTTTGCGCCCGGCGATGACGTCTTCCAGCCGATCCACCAGGCCCGCGCGCGTCTTCTCGATGCCCGCCTTGAGGCGTTCGAGGAGATTGGGTTCTTGTTGTACGGAGCCGAACAGCGTCTGAATCATGGGGAGAGTGGCCGGAAAGCTTCATTGTAGCGAATGCGTGTTAATCTGACTTCAGTGGGACGCTTCGGCAGCTTCATCACGATCGCGGTCATGCTCGCGCTGGCGCTGGTCAACGCGCAGTGTTACTTCCGATGCCTGTTGCAGGCTTGCGACACCACTTCCACGCCGTGCCACTCACACGGTCCAACGAAATCCGTCCAGTGTGTCCAGCAGCACGATGTAAAGACGCCTCCGGCCCATGCCACGGTAGTTGATTGGACGCTAGCCGGACCGATTTTCACTGAAGAGACCACGGTTGCCGTCATCCAATTCAGTGAGTCCGCCGTTCCATCGCCCACCCCGCCGACGCTTTCCGTCATTCTTCCAATTCGAATCTAGATCGGCATTTCACACGCGTTGAAGCGCGTTCATTCGCGGCCAATAGAAGGGTGGATTATGCCGAAGGCAACTTTAATTTGTCTATTATTCGTCTCAATAGCGATCGCGCAGGAACCGCACGACATGTCACACATGCAAATGGGTGACAGCAACGAAGCCAGCGGATTCCTGATGGGCCTGGCGTCGGGCACCAGCATGAACCCGCAATCCTGGCCGATGCCCATGCTGATGTTGAACCGCGCGAACTGGAATCTGATGCTCATGGGCCAAGGCTTTTTGGTCGACACGCAACAATCGGGACCGCGCGGTCATGACAAGCTTTACTCTCCCAACTGGGGCATGTTCGCCGCTAGCCATAACTTGGGACGAGGCAGCTTCATGTTCCAAATGATGCTAAGCCTGGAGCCGGCCACGGTTACGAATCGCAGTTTCCCTGAGCTGTTCCAAACCGGCGAGACTGCGTTTGGCAAACCAATAGTCGATGGTCAGCATCCGCATGATTTCATCATGGGACTTGGTGTCCACTATGCGCGGCCGCTGGCCGAAGGTACCATCCTGCAGTTCTACTTCGCACCCGTAGGGGATCCGGCTTTGGGTCCGGTAGCTTTTCCGCATCGTGCTTCAGCCGAGGAATTTCCGCAGGCCACGCTCTCCCACCATTGGCAGGATTCGACGCATATCGCGAACGAGGTTCTGACAGTCGGTATCACGCACAAGAAGATCCGCCTCGAAGCCAGCGGATTTTATGGAACGGAGCCCAATGAAAATCGGTGGAACATCGATTACGGTCCCATGAATTCATGGTCCACGCGTTTCTCGGTCTTTCCAAACAAGAACTGGATGGCGCAGGTTTCCGTTGGCAGGCTGGCTCGGCCGGAGCGGCAGGAGCCCGGCGATGTGGTTCGTTCCACGGCATCCATTCATTACACGCGGCCAATGGAGGGCGCAAGCTGGTCCACCAGCCTGATCTGGGGACGCAATCACAAGACCATCGATCAGCACGACTCGAATTCTTACCTGCTCGAAACCGTGTTCCCCATTCGAAGGAAGAATTTTCTGACCGCGCGGCTTGAGCTGGTGGACAAAGACGAATTGTTCGACGAGCACGCCGAGAATTTTCGGATCGGCGCTTACACGTTCGGATACACGCGCGACATCGGAACATTCCACAACGCCCAAACTGGGATAGGAGCGAACTTCACAACCTACTCAACCCCGGCCGCGATCAAGCCGGTGTACGGCGATCACCCGGTCGGGTTCAGCGTCTTCGCCCGCGTTCGGCTGAATCCGAATTGATCCGGACCGCTCCTTGCAGTCACGGCTCAGCTACCAGTCCCGACACTACAACAGACCTTCGATAACAGCTCTGGCCTCTGGTTCGTCTTAGCGCCGCAGGCAGTTGCCGCCCCGCTAGGGCCTAGGGGTCCCAGCGTTTGGCGTCCGGATCGGGCAGGCCCAGCAAATCGAGCACGCGGTCCACACTGTGATCGACGATGTCATCGAGACTCTGCGGCTTGTTGTAGAACGCGGGCATGGGCGGCGCAATGATGGCGCCCATTTCCGACAGTGCCGCCATGGTTCTCAAATGCCCCAGGTGCAGCGGCGACTCCCGGACCATCAGGATCAATTTGCGGCGCTCCTTGAGCGCGACGTCGGCCGCGCGAATCAGGAGATTCGAGCTGATACCCGCCGCAATGGCCGACATGCTGTGAATCGAGCACGCCGCGATCACCATTCCATCGGTGAGAAAGGAACCGCTGGCCAGCCGGGAGCCGATGTCATCCACCGAGTACGCGCAATCTGCCAGGCCCCGGATATCCGCTGCCAGCTTTCCGGTTTCGAGGAATAAGGTCTTTTCGCCCGCGCGCGTGAGAATCAAGTGAATCTCGACATCCGGGCACAGCCGCAGTTTTTCCATAAGGCGTATGCCGTAAATGGAGCCGCTGGCGCCCGAAATCCCGACCACGATTCTCAAGCTGATCCTCCCGAGGCTATTGTATACACGCCGAAGATATTCTATACACGCCGAGGATATTCTATACACGCTCGGTTACAATCACTCCAGAGACTCATGCGTCTGGTGTTGTGGATTGCCGCCGGCGTGCTGCTCGCTCCGGCGCAGGAAACCCCCACCTTTCGCGGCGCCGTTGCACTCATCCACGTGGATGCCGAGGTAACCGACGGCACGCGCACGCTGAGCGGGTTCCGTCAAGAAAATTTCGTCGTCAAAGACAACGGTATCCCGCAGAGCATTCTTTACTTTGCGCAAGAAGAAGAACCGCTAGATGTGATTCTGTTGTTCGACATCAGCGGAAGCATGCGGCCGAATGTCGAGAAAGTAGCCGCATCCTCCAGGTTGGCCTTCGCTGAGTTGCGCCAGGGCGACCGGATCGCCATCATGACCTTCCATAGCCGTAGCCGGCTTGTGGCGCCATTTTCCGAAGACTTGGAAGCAGTGGCACGCATCATCCAAATCGACGTAATGGGCGGGAAGTTTCGAGGCGGAACGCGATTGCTGGCCGGTATCGACGATGCCGCAAAGCATTTCTTAGATGAGCCAAGAACCCAGCGCCGGCGCGCGATCGTGATTGTGACTGACAATTTTGGAACACGATCGCGCCGGGTCAGCACGGTGGTGCATCGTCTTTGGGAGGCCGACGCGTCCTTGAGCGGTTTGATTATCCGCGATGGGTTCGCAACCGCCATGCGGACCGTCGCTGGAGTCACGAATCCTCTCGCTCTAACCCTGCGCGAGGGTTTCGACAGCGTGGCGGAGCAAACCGGTGGCGACGCAATCAAGGCCGACGATGCCGGCCAGGCTTTTCGCGAATTGATGCGGCGCCTGCGCCAGCGCTATAGCCTCTACTACCTGATGCCGCCCGGTGAGCCGGGTGAGAAACGCAAAATCACCGTCGAACTCAGTCCGGGCACGCTGGCGGGCGCTCCAACCGCGCGAGTCCGCGCTCGCAAAGGCTACGTCGTTCCGGGCGGACGCTGATGTCACAGCGTGTTATGGTGATAAGCCATGGACATCGCCAAACACTGCATCGTCAAGCCTGGAACCAAGCCTCGCCTCAACGAACGCGATCCGGATGACACGTTCGGGATTAAGCGTGACGAAAAAGGGCTTCAAAAGATGCTGGACCGGCTGCGCGAACTGCAGCATTTGCTGTACGCCGACAAGCGCTACGCGTTGTTGATCGTCTTGCAGGCGTTGGACGCCGGCGGCAAGGACGGCACTATACGGACTGTCATGTCCGGCGTGAATCCCCAAGGCTGCGAAGTAACC
>JBGPSX010000349.1:0-4680 GCA_041490325.1 Bryobacteraceae bacterium
AGCCTGGATGTCGCCGCCCTAAACGGACATTTTCGCGGCTCGGCCGAAGTGCAGGAATTCAAGAAACTGCACGTCCAAGGCACGGCGGAGGGTTTCTCGCTGAGGGACCTGGCCAACCTCGGCGGCCGCGAATCGGGCGAGCTGAACGGGATACTGAGCGGACCAGTTCGCTTGGATGGAATGCTGGCCCGTTCCGGTATTTCTGACCTGATCACTGAAGCCAAGCTCGAGATTTCGCCAGGCACCGGCGGTGTTCCGGTCCAGGGGCACGTCACGATCGGCTACGATCAGCGCGCCGGCCAGATTCAATTCGGCAGCTCGGAGCTGAATCTCGGCGCCACCAATATCGCCGCATCCGGAACACTGGGAGCGAGCATGGCAGTTCGTGTCACATCGAAGAATTTGGACGACGCCCTGGCGCTATTTCCGTTGCTGGGCCAGACGCCGCCCGAGCAATTGCCGCTTACGCTTCACAACGGCGTAGCCACCGCGTCGGCCACCATTGCCGGCCCCCTCGCCAATCCGCGAGTCTCGGGAAATCTCGACCTGTCTCGCTTCGCCCTGGACCGCCGCGAGTTCGACCACGCCACCGCCACCTTCGATCTCGACCAATCCTCCGCCAACTTCCGCAGCTTCACGCTCGAGCAAGGCAAGATGCGCGTCGAAGGGCAGGGCCGTCTCAGCCTCCAGAATTGGAAGCTGGAAGACGCCAGCACCGTTTCTGCATTGCTGTCTCTCCAAAATGCCGACCTGCATACCCTGGCCGAGCAGAGTGAATCGCAGGTACCCATCACCGGCTCTGTCTCCGCCACGCTGCATGTTTCGGGAACTTTTGAATCTCCCCTATTAAATGGATCCGTGGAATTGCAGAACGTCACCATGTACGACGAGCACTTCGACAGCGTTCGAGGCGACATTATCTACACCGCCACCGCGCTCGAAGTCTCCAATGGACAAATTCGCAGCGGACCGGCCCTGATCACCGTCAGCGGCGCTTACAATCATCCCGCCAGCGACTGGAAAGACGGCTCGTTGCGTTTCGAAATCGGAAGCAACCGGCTCACGCTCGCGCAGATCAAGCACGTGCAGGATTTCAGAAAAGGACTGGGCGGTGAAGTGGAATTGAAAGGCAGCGGTACGGCAAAGGTGGTGAAAGGCAGCATCGACCTGACGTCTTTGAACGGCCAGATGATGCTGCGCAACACCATGGTGGACGGCCGCGCATATGGCGATCTTCAATTGACCGCGAACACGCGTTTGCCCGTTCTGACCCTCACCGCCGCAGTGAGCCTGGGCGGCATCCAGGTTCAGGCCAAAGGTGATTGGCGCATGGAAGGCGACTATCCAGGCCAGGCTCGAATTCAGATCCCCCACCTGCCATTTGCCACGCTGCATGATTTAGCTCCCGGCCAACACTTGCGAACCGAGTTGCCATTCGAAGGTTTTCTCGAAGGTGAAGCCACCATCTCAGGTCCGTTGAATCGGCCGTCCGCCATGAAGGCGGACATTATCCTGTCGACGCTTCAAATGAACGCGCGACCCAACGCGAAGCCAAGCGCCGGCGCACAGCCTCAGGATCTTGTGCTTCGGAACGCCCAGCCCATTCGGCTCGAAGCCACCACCAAGGGCGTCGACATTCGGAACGCCAGCTTCACCGCCAAGGACACCACGCTGGAGGCTTCCGGACGCCTGGCCTTCGATTCGAAAAATCCCTGGGACCTCAGCGCGCAAGGGCGCATCAACCTGTCCATTCTGCAGATCTTCAATCCCGATCTGCTCGCGGCGGGAACGTCCGTCATCAACGTCGCCGTGCGCGGACCATTAATGGAACCGCAGGTGGATGGCCGCCTCGAATTGCGAAATGCTTCCTTGTTCCTGCGCGATTTCCCCAACGGAGTGGATCAAGCCAACGGGTTGATTCTCTTCGACCGGAACCGCGCCACGGTTCAGACTCTGACCGCCGTGACGGGCGGCGGCGACGTTAAGTTTGAACCCGGTAGTTTTGTGGGATTCCGTGGAACGCATCTCATTTATCGCCTTCAGGGCGGAGCGCGCAACGTCCGCTATCGGTCGCAAGACGGAGTCAGCATCACCGTCAATGCGGCCCTCAATCTAGTGGGAACGTCCGAAAATAGCGTCCTGTCCGGAGACGTAACGGTGGTCCGCACCGGCTTCAGGCCGCGCACCGACGTGGGACAACTGCTCGCCGCCACCGCCAAACCCGTCTCGGTGACGTCTACTCCCAACGAGTACCTCAGAGGAATTCAATTCGATGTGCACATCGAGAGCGCGCGCAATCTCGAAGTGGAGACCACGCTGACACGCAACATCCAGGCGGACGCCAATCTGCGGCTGCGAGGCACTCCCGAGCGGCCGGTCATCCTGGGGAACATCACCGTCGGCTCCGGACAGATCGAGTTCTTCGGCAACAAGTACACCATCAATCGCGGCGAAATCAATTTCTACAATCCTGCCAAGACCGAACCAATCATCGATATGGATCTTGAGACCAAAGTCCGCGGAATCATGGTCGACATCAGTTTTTCAGGATCGCTCAATAAGCTGAACTTCTCCTATCGTTCCGATCCGCCGCTCGAAGCCAACGAAATCATCGCGCTGCTTGCGGTAGGACGCGTTCCGTCCACGGCCGGTCCGCTGGCCTCCGGTCAGACCACTGGTCAATCGTATATTGCCAGCGGCAACAACGCGCTGCTGGCGCAAGCCATCGCGCCCGTATCGGGACGCCTGCAGAAGTTCTTCGGCGTAAGTCACATCAAGATCGATCCTCAACTCACCGACGTGACCAGCGTGCCGCAAGCCCGGCTGACGCTCGAGCAGCAGGTCTCCACCGATATCACGCTCACCTATATCACCAACCTGGCGGTGACCAACCAGCAAATCGTGCGCGTCGAGTGGGATTTCAGCAAACAATGGTCGGTGGTCGCGCTGCGCGATGCCAACGGCGCCTTCGGTATCGATTTTCAATTCCGGAAGCGATTCAAATGAGACTGCGAAAAATGCAGGGCAAGCTGAAGGTGGAGCACAGCATCATCGATGGCGTCCGCGACGTCTTGCAGCGGCTGCTAGCAGAGAATCCGGCCATTCGATCTATCATCCCCGGCGTGATCCGCCCGGTTCGCGACGCGAAGGGCGACGTCAAGATTCGCGTGACCGTGCCCACCACCAACGGATGGAAAGCCATCGCGCTAAGCGCCGGCGCGCGGCAGGAGCTGTTCATCAGCACCGCCCTTTCGAAAGACGACCTCGAACAAGCGATTCGCCGCGCATCCGAGGATCGGTAGTGAATCCCAATCTCGAATTCTCGGCCGAGCGCATGCGCGAGATCGGCTATCGCGTCATCGATCATCTCGTGGAACATCTCTCGACACTTCCCAGCCAACCCGTCGGCGCCAAAGCCGATCCAGCCGTTCTGCTTCCATTGTTGCGCGGGCCCGCGCCCGAACACGGAACCGAGTTTGAAATAGTGCTCGAACAGGTGGAGCGCGACGTGCTTCGTAACAGCGTGCACGTGAATCATCCGCGCTTCCTCTCTTACGTGCCCGGCCCGGGAAACTTCGTCGGCGCCATGGCGGACGCTATCGTTTCGGGTTATAACGTCTTCGCCGGCACCTGGATCAGCGGTTCCGGACCGGCCGCGGTCGAGCTCACGGTCCTCGATTGGCTGCGCGAGGCCTGCGGACTGCCCGAAAGCGCCGGCGGCCTGTTCGTCAGTGGCGGCACCATGGCGAATCTCACCGCGCTGGCCGTCGCTCGTCATGTCGTGCTCCAGGATCGGCTCGACGGCGCCACCGTCTATTATTCCGATCAGGCGCATTCGTCGCTTGAAAAAGCGCTCCGCCTGATTGGAATCCAACCGTCGAACTTGCGCAAGCTCCCATCCGGCGACGATTACCGCCTGCCCGTCAGCGAACTCGAGCACAGCATCCGGAAGGATCGCGACGCCGGTCTCCGGCCTTTCTGCGTCATCGCTAATGCCGGAACAACCAACACCGGCGCGATCGATCCGCTTCCCCAGCTGTCCCGGCTATGCCGGCGCGAGCAACTGTGGCTGCACCTGGATGGCGCGTACGGCGCCGCCACGATGCTTTCCGCCCGCGGCCGCGAATTGCTGGTTGGCCTAGAACTGGCGGACTCGCTCTCCATCGATCCGCACAAATGGCTTTTCCAGCCTTTCGAGATCGGCTGTGTCCTGGTGCGCGACCTGAATCAGTTGCGCGATACCTTCCGCATCCTGCCGGAGTATCTGAAAGACACGCATCAAGATTCGGCTGAATTCAATTTCACCGATTACGGCCTGCAACTCTCCCGCAGCTTCCGGGCGCTGAAGCTGTGGATGTCGATCAAGGTTTTTGGCATGGCGTCCTTCCGCGCCGCCATCGATCGTGGATTCGAGCTGGCCGAATTCACCGAAGCGCGCTTGCGCCAGATGCCCGAGTGGGAAATCGTGACCCCGGCCCAGATGGGCGTGGTCTGCTTTCGCTATCGGGCGGCCGATGATGCCCAGCATTTGAGGCTGGTGCAATCCCTGCTCGAAGACGGCTCGGCACTGATTACTTCCACAGTTTTGCGAGGCCGAACCGTATTGCGAACCTGCACCATTAATCCTCGTACCACCGAGGCGGACATCACCGCCGCGCTGGACCAATTGGGACGCCTCGC
>JBGPSX010000350.1:0-4667 GCA_041490325.1 Bryobacteraceae bacterium
CGTGGCCGGATAGTCCGGTTGTTGAAGTGACTGTGAGGATTAGATGAAAGTTCGGGCATCAGTAAAGAAAATGTGCGACAAGTGCAAGGTGATTCACCGCGAAGGCGTGGTGCGGGTCATCTGTGTCAATCCGAAGCATAAGCAGCGGCAAGGATAGAGGGATAACATGGCGCGTATTGCGGGTGTCGATTTACCAGCCAAAAAACCGGCCGAGATTGGTCTGACTTACATTTACGGGATTGGACGGGCTCGTTCGCTTTCCCTCCTCCACCGTGCGGGCGTGGATGCCACGAAGAAAGTCGCCGACCTGACGGAGGACGAAGTCAACAAGATCCGTACCATCATCGAGAACGAAGGCGCCGTCGAAGGCGATCTGCGCAAAGAGATTTCGATGAACATCAAGCGGCTCATCGAAATCGGTTCGTATCGCGGGCTGCGGCACCGCCGTGGACTTCCGGTGCGCGGCCAGAGAACTCACACCAATGCGCGAACGCGCAAAGGACCGCGCCGGGGAACCGTCGCCAACAAGAAGAAAGCCAGCGCGAAGACATAAGGACTCCAGATGGCCAAAGCTCCGGCAAAAACAGGCAAGAAGAAGTCGTTCAAGAAGAAAGAAAAGAAGGTCGTTTCGAGCGGACTGGTGCACATCCAGGCGTCCTTCAACAACACGATCGTGACGTTCACCGATCTGGTCGGCAATGTACTGGCCTGGTCCAGTTCGGGATCGCTTGGGTTCCGCGGTTCGCGCAAGGGCACGCCGTTCGCGGCGCAGCAGGCGTCCTTGACGGCGGCAAATAAAGCCAAAGAACACGGAGTACGCGTAGTAGAAGTGAGAGTCAGCGGACCGGGCGCCGGCCGCGAATCCGCCGTGCGCGCTCTCTCAACAGTGGGAATCGAAGTGAAGTCGATCAAAGATCGGACGCCGATCCCGCACAACGGATGCAGGCCCCCCAAACGCCGTAGAGTTTGACGGTGGATGTGGCGCACGCACTCATGCGTGCCGCGTTCACACTCGTGTGAACGCAGTTAGTGAAGTGGTTAAGCAGGAAGAAGGCTCGCATGGCGAAATCCGGCAGCCGTAAACTGCACCTTTGAAAGAGGAAGGTATGAAAGCGAATGGCTAGATACATCGGCCCCGTTTGCCGGCTGTGCCGGCGCGAGGGCATGAAGTTATTCCTGAAAGGGGAGCGCTGCCACACCGAAAAGTGCGCCATCGAGAAGCGCAACTTCGCTCCCGGCCAGCACGGCAAGGATCGCAAGCCGAAGCTGGTTGGTTATGGTCTCCAGTTACGAGAAAAGCAGAAAGCGCGCCGCTACTTCGGGCTACTCGAAGGACAGTTCCGCAACATGTTCGAGAAGGCCGCCATCCAGAAGGGCATCACCGGCGAAAATCTGTTGAGCGCGCTGGAGCGCCGATTGGATAGCGTCGTCTATCGCATGGGCTTTGGAACCAGCCGCAAACAAGCGCGTCAGTTGGTCCGTCACGGCCACCTGACGGTGAACGGCCGCAAGGTCAATATCCCGTCCTTCGACGTGAGGCCGAACGATGTGGTCGAAGTCCGCGAGAAGAGCAAGAATAACCCGACCATCCTGGCTGCCCGCGATGCCACCGCGCACGCGCCCTCGCCCAACTGGCTGGAGGTCGATCGCGATAACTTGAAGGGCCGAGTGCTCGCACAGCCCAAACGTGAAGAGCTCGTACAGATTCAACTCAATGAACAGTTGATCGTCGAGCTGTACTCGAAATAAGGAACCAGCTTCTCGTTTTCAGTTGCTCGTTTCTCGTTCCCGAAAGCGGGAGGCTGAGAGGCGGAACTTGGAAACCGGAAACTAGAAACTAGGAAATCATGTTCAAAGGCTTTCAGAAACCGAAGAGACTAGTAGCCAACACCGAGACGCTCACCGAGCGTTACGGCATGTTCACCGCCCAACCCTTCGAACGTGGATTTGGGTCAACCATCGGCACGGGTCTGCGCCGCGTGTTGCTCAGCTCCATCGAAGGCGCCGCCATCACTTCCGTCCGCATCGACGGCGTGGCTCACGAATTCAGCCCCATTCCGGGCGTGGTGGAAGACGCCACCGATATCATCCTCAACCTCAAACAGGTTCCGTTCAAGATGATCGGCGAAGGCACCCGAATCGCCCGGCTGAAGATCGACCGTCCGGGGCAAGTGCTCAGCGGCCAGATCGAAACCGATCAGGACGTCGAGGTGCTGGATCGCAATATGCCGATAGCAACGGTCGGCGAGGGCGGCAAACTCAACATCGAAATGCGCCTCAAGACCGGACGCGGTTACGTCGCCGCCGATCGCAACTACGATGAGGATCTGCCCCTCGGCTATATCCCGATCGACTCGGTTCACTCGCCCGTCCGCAAGGTCAACTTCACGGTTGAAGCCGCGCGCCTGGGGCAGATGACCGACTACGACAAGCTCACCATCGAAGTCTGGACCAACGGGGCCATCTCACCGCAAGATTCCATCGGTCAAGCCGCGAAGCTTTTGAAGGATCACATGGCGATCTTCATCAACTTCGAGGAGCTCCCCGAAACAGCCGAAGAGCCGGCCGATCGCGGCATCACGCAGATGAACGAAGTGCTCAACCGCTCGGTGGAAGAGCTGGAGCTGAGCGTGCGTTCCTACAATTGCCTGAAGAACGCCAACATTCAGACCATCGGCGACCTGGTGCAGCGGACCGAAGCCGAAATGCTGCGCACCAAGAATTTTGGCCGCAAGTCGCTGAACGAAATCAAGGAAATTTTGGGCAATCTGGGCTTGGGCTTCGGAATGAAGTTCGACGCTCAGGGCCGTCTGGTCGCCCCGGCCGGCGGCGGTCTCCCGCACTATGGCGCGCTTCCGGAAGGCGAAGAGGGCCAGGAACTGGACGAGGTTCCCGAATAAAATATGCGACACAAACGAGCCGGATATAAGCTGAAACGCAATGTCGCCGGGCGCAATTCGCTGCTGCGCGGCCTGGTGACCAGTGTCATTGAAAACGATTTCTGCATCACCACGGTTCCGAAGGCCAAAGCAGCGCGGCCGCTGGTGGACCGCATGATCACGCTCGCCAAGGAGGACACGCTGCACTCGCGCAGGCAGGCGGCTTCATTCCTGCGTACGCCGGCATCGGTGAAGAAGCTGTTCGATAAGCTCGGAACCAAGTTCGGACAACGCAACGGCGGTTACTCGCGCATTGTGCGTCTGGGCTGGCGCAAGGGCGATGGCGCCGAACTCGCCAAGCTCGAGCTGATGGGCACGGAACTCGTCAAGCGCGCAGCCGAGCGCGCCAAGCGCCGCGAAGAACGTCTGAAGGCCATCAAGGAAGGCCGCGAGCACGAAGGCGGCGACGAAGAAGAGCAAAAAGAGTCGTAAGGCCTGCAATCAGGCTGACACCGGCTCCTGCAACAGCATCCACAGCGTAGTGGTAGCGGCCATAGACGGTCGCTACCGACACGCTCACCGCGTAAATTAGCATTCCCCATCCGTACCGTCTCTTGGACGGCAGGAACATCAATAATCCCCAAGCCGCGGAGAACGCCGATGACACATGCGCGCTCGGGAAGACGCTCGAATGGATCCCGTAGTGATTCACGATCCACAGATTGAATCGGCGCAGCGGCGTGATCACATTCGGCAAGTCGGACGCGCCGAAAACCGTACGCGGCGGGTCCGAGGGAAAATAGGGAAACAGCGCGTAGGATAGCAGCGTGCCGAGCAGGTAGACGAAGAGCACTTCATTCGCGGACTCGCGCTGCCGCTCCACATACATCACTGCAACGGCGAACGGACCAACCGCATAGACCAGCACGTAGCAAAGCTCGAGATAGGCTGGCAGCACCGCTCCCAGCGCTTCAATCGCGCGTTGCATCCCGGCGCCATAGAGCAGCCAGCGATCCCACTCGATCCACTTCAGCTCCAGATGATAATCGCGCACCAGTGGCGTGAACCAGTTCATCTCGCGGTAGGCAACCAGCGTGAGCCCGGCCGGAACCCAATCCCGGGTAATGCTGAAGATCGCCGGGCTAAAGGATTCGCCATGGGCCAGCGCCGCGAATAGCACGGGCACCAGCAGCGCAATCGCGACGGGCGGCCAGCCGATATCCGTTGGAACGGGAAATACGCGGGAAAGAATGGCGACGTAGCCGAAGTAGACCACCAGCAGCCATTCTGAAGAACGTAGCGCAGCCAGCGCCTTCACGCGCTGTCAGAATAGCACTTCTAAAGTTTCGTATCCACGCAGGGTCGAACATGCAGGGTCGAACACGCACGTCTAGCCGAGCCGCGACCAAAGGGAGCGGTTATTGAATTCTGAAGAAATCGTCTTCCAAATAACCGCTCCCTTTGGTCACGGCTCAGCTAGCAGCGACAGCGCGTAGCATTGATTCAGAGGTACCGGCGGCTTACCGTTCAGCCCCCAACCGGATCAAATGCTCAGCATGCTTCAGCGCCTCGGCCGTAACCAACTGCCCCGACAGCATCCGCCCAACCTCCCGCGTGCGCGCCGGCCCAGTCAGTTCCTCGATCTCAGCGAACGTCCGCCCCTTCACTTCCCGCTTCTCCACAAAATAATGATGATCAGCGAAGCCGGCCACCTGCGCCAGATGCGTCACGCACAGCACCTGATTCGAGGCGGAAATCTTCTTCAGCCTCCGGCCCACCGCCTCCGCC
>JBGPSX010000351.1:0-4647 GCA_041490325.1 Bryobacteraceae bacterium
ATCCGACCGTCCGATCTTATAAGAGGGTAACCGCTGCCTTACTCCGGAACCATCTGCTGAGTGGCAAGGCGCATTACTGGAAGGGCCGGCTGACGATTCAGACATGACAACTATCGGCAAGTACCACGTGCTAGAGGACATCGGGTCCAGTGCGATAGGCAAAACCTATCGCGTTCGGGACGTGTTTCGAAATCGAGAGCTGGCCGTGAAAGTCCTGGGGCCTCTCTCAGCGCTAAACCCGATCTCAAAGGAGAAGATGTACGCCGATTTGGCCATCTGCTCCGAGCTCTCGCATCGCCATATCGCGAAGGTCCACGATCTGGGCGAAGTGGATGGCGGCATCTACATCGCCGCCGAATTGCTTTCAGGCAAAGATCTGCGGAAGCGCATGGCGGGACCGGCCGACACGATTCGGCAAAAGCTCGCTTGGATGGCGCAAGTGTGCGAAGGACTCGCTATTGCCCACTCAAAGGGTGTCGCGCACGGAAACCTCAAGCCGGGCAACCTATTTATAGGCGCAGGCGAGGATATCACGATTCTGGATTTTGGATCGGGCCGATGGCAGGCCTCATTGCTGTCGCCGGAAACGAAGAAGGAAGGGTTGCTGCCCAACTACTTCGCGCCCGAGCAGATTCTAGGGCAAGCTTTCGATGCGCGCTCCGATCTCTTTTCAGTAGGACTCATGCTTTACGAGCTGCTGGCCGGCAAGTATCCTTACCAAGTTCCGGAGAGTCTGATCCCGCGCGAAATCGTGCATGCGCAACCCGAGCCGTTGCGCGCCGCGGATCCGCAAATTCCGGAAGAACTGGAACAGTTGGTCAATCGAGCACTGGCAAAGAATCCGCAAGAGCGCGTGCAGACAGCCGAGGAATTCGCGGCCAGTCTCTATACCATCGCGCAGCAAGTCCGGCGGATACAGGCCAGCGTGCCAGCGGAGACTACCGCGCCGGCGCCTGTCGAAGCGCCCGCCCCACCGCCAGTTGAGGCCGAAAAACTTCTACCGGCAGAACCGCCGGCCGTCGAACCGTCACTCATAGCAGTGGAAGCTAAGGTGGAGATTGCACCTCCAGAACCCGACCAGGCCAGGCGCGAAAAAGCTGCTCCGACCGTCGATCCGGCGCCGCAACCGTGGTCGGCGCGCTCTTACAGCGCAAACTCCATCACAATACCCAAAACCGTTGCGCCGCCTCCGAAGCCCGTGACTCTGGCTCCGCCGCATTCCGCAACTAGTTCGGTTGTGCCCGCGCAGTCCACCGCAAACACCGCGCCCGTCCAGCCAGCCATGTCAAAGCCGGCGCCAGCTCCATTTCCGAACGATTCGCTGGCTACGCCACCTATCCGGACCCCAGTTCCTGGACGACTACGCCCGGCAGCGATCGCAACCAAGCAGAGCACCTTGAGAAAGCGTGCGCTTCCCATCGCTATCGCGGCAGTCTTGGCTATCTGCATCATTGGTTCGTTCGTTTCGAGGCAAAACCTGCACGCTTCTCAAAACAAGGTTGCGGCTCCCGTTCCAGCCGCCGCTTTGCCTGGAACCGTCGCTCCTGAGAGTGGCCGGGAACCCACGCAAGCGTCGGCCAATCCAGCGCCGGCGCCCGCCGCTTCGCTCAAGGCCCCAACCACTGAACCATCCCCAGAGCTGATACTGCGCATTCAAGTGAAGGCGCTGTGGGAAGCGGGCAAATATGCGCAGGCGATGGAACTGGTCGACGGATTTCTCGTCGGCAAGCCTGGCAGCAACGAAGCTCGGGCCTGGAAAAAGAAGATCCGCGCCGCACAAGACGCCGAAGCCGCGATGAAGTAGGATTTCCATGAAAATAGCTGCACGACTTACTTTGAATTTCGTCGCCTTGCTGGCTCTGGCGCCGGCCGGTCTTCCCGCACCGCAGAATGTCGCCCTGGAGCAAAAAGCTCTGCGCGTCGTCAAAGGCGTGGACCCGTTCCTCAGCGGACCTCCCTTCACGTTGGATCAGACGCTGAAGCTGGTGGCAGGGGATGCCATCCCGCTGCGGAGGCGCAAGGATGCCATTCAGAGCCGTGGCGTTGACTTTTCGTGGTCCACGGAGACGATCAACAAACTCAAGGCCGCGGGCGCAGCCGACGACATGCTCGAACTGATCAAGACCAAGGCTAAACCTGTGGCTGTGGTTGCGGTGGCTCCCAAACCCGCTCCCACCGGCAAACTCATGCTGGCTTGTGCGCCGGCCGAATGCGACATCTCCATCAATGGAGCGCTGCGTGGGTCCACTGTAGCCGGCACGATGGAACTGGCTGGCCCTCCCGGCCGCTGGGTGGTGGACTTTGGAAAGAAAGGTTATATCAGCCATCAAAGTTCGGTCACTGTGGAACTGGACAAGATGGCCTCAGCCTCCGCCAAGCTGGAACCAGATCGCTCGACGCAAGAGGCCTTCGGAGCCGCGCTCCTCCGCAAGATGATTGAAGCGGTTGGCGGCGATGAGGGGGTTAGGCAACTGGCTTCCGTTCAAGCCACTGGCACCGCTACGATCTGGGGCAAGGACGGCAAGAGCGTCCGCTGGGCGTTGCGGATGCGCAACCGGCCCGATCGCGCTATGTTCCAGGCCAAGGTTGCCGCAGCGATCTATGATGTCGCTTTTGAAGGAAGCGAGTTCAAGGCCAGCAAGAATCTCAAAGGTCAGGACGCCCTCGATCTCCCCACCGATTTTGGATTCATCCGCGACTATCAGCTCGCGGCCGTCATTGAGCGGCTGCAGAATCCCCAGTACAAGATTTCCGCCGCCCGCACGGAGCCAACGCCAGGTGAAGAGTTCACGTTATTCGTTGAGGGAGGCGCCGAGAAAATCTCGATTGGTCTGGATGGCGACCTGCGGCCTCTCCGAGTTCGCATCAAGACCGAGACCGGCGTTGGTTCGACGCTGATCACCTATGCCGATTACATGCGCGGCGACAAGGCGTCCTATCCGAAGACCATGCAGATCAAGCCGGACGGCTGGCAGCAAGGTCTCGATATTCGCTTTGACACAGTGGAGCTGGACCCGAAGCTGAAGGACGGGGACTACAAACTGAAGGCTCGTGGCTTCGGAAACCTGTGGAACTGAGCTCGTGGAATAGGGTGCTGAATTACTCAAACCGCTCCTTTCAGTCACGGCTCTGTTAGGGCGGTAACAGCCGCTAGCCGTGACCAGAGGGAGTGGTTTCAATCTGGCGATCCGCCCGCAAGAGGGCGGTTCAGTTTTCCAAGCACTAGCCTCAGGACTTCTTCTTGTGCTGATCGAACCAGTCGAGTATGAACGCAACCTTGGCCATTTGGTGGCTCGGACGCTTTGAAACTCCGTGCCCTTCACCTGGAATTCGAACCAGAACGCTCTCGATCTTGCGCATCTTGAGCGCCCTGTAATACTGTTCGGATTCTGAAATCGGTGTGCGGTAGTCTTCTTCGCCGGTCATGACCAGCGTGGGAGTCTGGACGTCGTTCACGACAGACAGCAGCGAGCGCTTCTCGTAATTCTCCAAATTCGCGGCGCTGTCCCAAGGCGCGCCGGGAAACCAGTAATTGGTCATGCGCGGTCCGATGTCGGCCGTTCCAATCCAGCTATACCAGTTGATCACCGGATACAACGAAGCGGCGGCGCGAAAGCGTTTGCTCTTGCCGATCATCCAGCAAGTCAACACGCCTCCGCCGCTTCCGCCGGTGACGAATACGCTGTCCGGATCGACGTAGCCCTTAGCCAGCACGGCGTCGACTCCGGAATTCAGATCGTAGAAGTCGTCCCCCGGATAGGCGTGGTGGATCAGATTGCCGAACTCGCCACCATAGCTGGTGCTGCCGCGCGGATTGGTGTAGAGCACGACGTAATCGCGCGACGCAAAAAGCTGCTTCTCAAAATCAAAGCGATCGCCATAGTTCGCAAACGGTCCGCCATGGATTTCGAGAATGAGCGAGTACTTCCGTGACGCATCGAAGTCCGGCGGCTTGATCACCCATCCTTGGATCTTGCGGCGGTCTTTGGAGGACTCGTACCAGATCTCCTCCACTTGACCCAACTTGCGTTGCGACAGCAGATCCTGGTTGACGTGAGTGATCACGGTGAGTCCGGCGCCGCTCATCTTGCCAACGGCGATGTCGCCCGGATTGTCGGGACTGTTCACGGTGGTGACGAAACTTCCGTCCGCCGCGATCGATATCGAGCCGGCGCCGCTGCCCGCGTTCACGCCCGATCCGAGATGCGCGGCGATCTGGCGAAACTTCCCGTCGAGCGGAGCATAGCCGAGCTTGGTGTCGCCCTGATCGGCGTAATCAAAAAGCACGCCGCGCCCATCGGGAGCCCATTGAGGATTCTGGGCGTCGCGATCCAATTCAGGCGAGAGCACGCGCGAGTTGCTTCCATCGCGAAACATCAAATACAACTGGCTGACCTGATAGCCTTGCTTGCGGTCGTCAAAACCGGTGTAAGCAATGCGCCGGCCATCGGGCGAAATCACGGGCGATCCATCCGGTCCCTGTCGATTCGTGAGGGCCTTGACGGATCCGTCGGCGACGGAAAAATCATAGATATCGGTGTTGAGAGAATCGTATTCCGCGTTCTCGTTGCGGTTGGCGGCCAGCAGAATGTTCTTCGAGTCTGGCGTCCACACCGGGCGAATTCCCTGCCCCAGTCCCGCGCCGCC
>JBGPSX010000352.1:0-4604 GCA_041490325.1 Bryobacteraceae bacterium
ACGATGCCGCCGCTGTCGAGCGGCATCTGGAGAGCTGCGCCGCCTGCCGTGACCGGTTGAGTAACTACGAGGATGTCAGCGCTGCGGTGCTGGAATACCTCGAAGCGTTGCCGGTGGGCGCGCAGTTGAAGCCGTCGCCGGCCAGAAGACCGTTGCTTCGGTGGCTGGCTCCACTGGCCGTCGCCGCGGCGGCAGTGATACTGATCATCGTCCTGCCGCATCATCCGGTGGATCCGACGCCCGTGACGGTTTCGAGAGAAGTTCAGCCGTTGCCGGGGGCGCCATCGCCAACAATTCCAGCGGTCGCTCCCGTCGCGCGTCGTCCTCAAGTCGCCAAACGCGCACCGGCGCGACTCAAGCCATGGACGGTTCCCGAACAGACCGTTCTAATCGCAATCCCGGCCGACGCCATTTTCCCGCCGGGTGCTTTCCCCGAAGGAGTCAGCTTCCACGCTGAACTCAGCTTGGCGGCCGACGGATCGCCTGACCGCCTTTTTCTACGGCCTTAACTTAACATGAAAGAGAGACAAAACATGCAACGTACTTTTATTCTGACTCTGCTGTCTGCCGGAGCGACCTTGGCGCAAGTCACCGGGAATTTCGAGTACAAAGTGTCCAGCGGAAGCATGGGCTTCGCAAGCAGCGTTAAACCGGTCCAAGGCGCTCCCTACTCCGCGACCATCACCAACGAGTCGGTCCAAACACTCGCGGACGGCAATCGCATTATTCAGAAAAGCACGGGAACCACGGCGCGAGACTCGATGGGCCGCACACGCAACGATACCGTTTTGCCGATGATCGGAAACATGTCGGCCGCGAAGCCGCCGCACTTAGTCTTCATCGTCGATCCCATTGCGCAGACGTCCTACACATTAAACCTGGAGGAGAAAACCGCACAGAAAGGCGGGGGTGGCATGGGGTTCAGCGTCGCCAGTGGCGTCGCCAGTGCGGGTCAGATCGTCGCTGGAATCGGCCCGGGAGTTCCGAGTGTCGACGTGCTCCGCGACGTGAAAGAAAAGAGTGCCATTGCCGGAACCCGAACCTTCTCCTCATTCGCATATTCCAACGGACCAAACATGCGGATGATGGCATCGGGGGACCAAGGCGAGATCCAGAAGGTGGATCTAGGGATCCAGACCATGGAGGGTGTTGCGGCTCAGGGCTTCAAGACGATTCGCACCATTCCGGCGGGCGAGATCGGAAATGAAAAACCCATTGAGATTACGACCGAAGTCTGGACCTCGCCCGACCTGAAGACCGTCGTGTACAGCAAGCGGTCCGATCCGCGCATGGGCGATCAGATTTTCCGTCTCACAAACATCCAGCGCTCAGAGCCGGATGCCTCACTCTTTACCGTCCCCTCAGATTTCAAAATTACGGAGAGCGACGTCTTCTTCTACAAGGCCCGAGAATAAATGCTCACCAGCCTGCGCGCTATGATGCAGAGATCATGGTGCGCAGGCAATTACTCTTCACTCTCGCAGCGCCGCTCCTAGCCGCGGCCCAGTCCTCTTCGGATAATCCGAAACCTCTCCGCCTCGGCATAGCCGGCCTGGTCCACAGCCACGTCGACGGCTTCCTCCGCGCGCTAAAGAACCGCACCGACGTCCAAGTCGTCGGAGTTTTCGAGCCCGACGCCGCCATCCAACGCAAGTACGCCCAGCGCTACAACCTGCCGGACTCCGTCTTCTTCATCGCCCTCGACACGATGCTGGACACCGCCAAGCCCGAAGCCGTCGCCACCTTCACCAGCACCTACGATCACCCGGTCATCGTGGAAGCCTGCGCCCGCCGCCGCATCCCCGTCATGATGGAAAAACCGCTCGCCGTCAGCATGGATCACGCGCGCGCCATCCAGAAGTCCGCCGATCGCGCCGGAATCTCGGTCGTGATCAATTACGAAACCACCTGGTACCGCAGTCACGGGGCCATGTGGAATCTTCTCGCGGACCAGCACGCCGCCGGCGACATCCGCAAGATGGTCGCCATGGATGGCCATCAAGGACCGAAAGAAATCGGAGTACCGCCGGAATTTTTCAGTTGGCTGACCGATCCAGTCAAAAACGGCGCCGGCGCGCTATTCGACTTCGGCTGCTACGGCGCGAATCTCATGACCTGGCTCATGCGCAACCAGCGCCCACTCTCCGTGACAGCCCGCACTCAACACATGAAGCCGCAGATCTACCCGCACGTCGACGACGACGCCACCATTCTGGTCGATTACCCGAAAGCGCAGGGCATCATTCAGGCCTCCTGGAACTGGCCATTCAACCGCAAAGATTTCGAAGTCTATGGGGAGACTGGCTACGCGATCGCAGTGGGAGGCAACACGTTGCGCGTCCGCTTGCCCGGCCAGCGCGACGAAGAAAACCGCATGCTCGTCGACCTGCCGCCCGACCAACGCGACTCAGTTTCCTACTTAACCGCTGTAGCTCGCGGCGGGCTCAAACCCTCGGGCTTGTCATCGCTCGAGAACAACATGATTGTCACCGAGATTCTCACTGCCGCTCGCGAATCCGCGTCGTCCGGCAAAACAATCTCGCTCCGCTGAAGTTGAAGGCTAGCCTTCCTCGGCCGGCCACATCACGCGCGCGATCGCCTGCGCCAGTTGTTTCCACTTCGATTCCTCGCTGGCTAACTGCTTCCGCCCCGCCGGCGTCAATCGATAATACTTGAACTCGCGATTCCGATCCTTCGCCGTTTCCCACTTCGCCATCACCCAACCTTTGCGTTCCAGCCGATGCAGCGCGGGATAGAGCGACCCATGCTCCACCTGCAAAACTTCATCGGTCGTCCTCCGGATGTGTTTCGCGATCTCATGTCCATGCGCCGGTCCAAACAAAAGAGTCCGTAAGATCAGCATATCCAGCGTCCCCTGCAGCAACTCCACTCGATCCGGTGATGCACCGTCCATGTTGCTAGCGTAGCGCACGCACTCATGCGTGCCGCGTTCACACTCATGTGAACGCCAGGTGTTTTTTAGCGCCCGTATTGTACCCTGTGAATTGCCCCATCTCGACCTCCTCCACGCATCCGCCGCGTTCCTCGCCGCATTCCTCGCCGGAGCCATCAACTCAGTCGCCGGAGGAGGAACGCTCATCTCATTTCCCATGCTGATCTGGCTCGGACTGCCATCCGTCACCGCCAACGCCACCAGCACCGTCGCCATCTGGCCCGGCACGCTCGGCGGCCTGCTCGGCTTCCGTCGTGAACTACGGACGATCGAGTCGCGCATGCTTCTCCTTCTCATACCGAGCGTCCTCGGCGGAATCACCGGCGCGCTGCTCTTGCGTTGGACACCCTCCAAGACATTCGACGTCCTGGTTCCGTTCCTCATCTTGTTCGCGACCTTCCTATTCATGGCCCAGGAAGCGGTCCAGCGAAAACTAAAAACCGCCGGCGCCGCCACGCATCAAACCACCACTTGGTTCATCGGCGCGCTGATCTTCCAGTTTCTGGTAGGTATTTATGGCGGCTATTTTGGCGCGGGCATCGGAATCATGATGCTGGCCGCGCTCAGCATTCTCGGCATGAAAGACATTCACCAGATGAACGGCCTGAAGAATTGCCTGGGCGGCAGCATCAACGGCGTCGCGTCCATCTATTTCATCGTCGCCAAAATGGTGTATTGGCCCTACGTCGTCATCATGGCTGTGGCGGCCATCACCGGCGGCTACAGCGGAGCCGGCGTAGCGCGGCGTATCGGACGCACCGCGGTCCGCCGCATTGTCATCGCGATCGGATTCGGAATGGCGATTTCCCTGTTCGTGAAACTTTTCAACAAACCCTAGACCTGAATGTTGATCTGATTGTTGGAAACCGCTCCCTTTGGTCACGGCTCGGCTAGCGGTTATGAATACGTCGCGTCCAACCGTGGATACCAGTAGCCAACCGTGGATACCAGTAGCCGAGCCGTGACCAAAGGGAGCGGTTTCAAATAATCGTTCGGCGGGCTGATCTTTCACAATCCCAAACGAAGCAGTTTCAAATCCTGAACTCGCTTCGACGAGCCCCAGCTAGGTTCCCAGCTTCTTCTTCGCAAACGGATGCGCGAATGCGTTCGGCGGATTGTGCGCGTTCGAGCCAGCGGCCTTGCGATAGTACTCCATCGCCTGCGCCTGATCGCCGAGCTTCTCGTACGTCTGCGCGATGTAAGCCTGGATGAACGGATCGTTCTGGGCCTTCTGAAAATCCGCCAACGCCGTCTTGTAGTCGCCGCTGTAAAACGCCACGTATCCGGTCAAATAGGGATAAAACTGCGCCTGTTCCGGAATGTTGCCCTTGTCCAAAACAGCCTTGGCCGCCGCAACATGCTTCTGCGCCTCTGCTCTATTTCCGCGCCGGATCGCAATGCGCGCCTCGGCGTGCTCCTCGCGGAACTCCCACAGGTCCTTGCGAGCCGCGCTGATATTGGGCTCCTGAATTCCGGCGTCGTGCCCGATCTTGTACCACTTCTGTGCTTCCGCCAAGTCGCCCGAGTCGATACAAACCCGCGCCACTTCATTCGCCATCTCGCCCGCCTGGTAGAAATCCTTCGCATCCAGATTGAATTGATAAACCTGGCTGTGATAGTTGACTGCGTGCTTGCAGTTGCCTTCGACCCC
>JBGPSX010000353.1:0-4588 GCA_041490325.1 Bryobacteraceae bacterium
GCTCACAATTCCCGATGTGCCGCCGGGTGTTCGCGTAGAAGGCGGATTCATACCGCGCGAATACGTGGACCCGAGCAACGCGCGCAGCTTCAATCGCCGCGGCACCTTGACGATTACGGCGGCCCCGGACGCGGAGTTCCCCGCCCGCCAGCTCGTGGTCTGGGGCGAAGGGAAACTACCCGACGGCACAACGCTGCGGCGGCGAGCTCGTGGTCCCGGTATCGTTGTCGCGGTAGCCGGAGCGACGGCTCAGGGCGTGGTGGATCGCCAACGTCCGATCTCGGCTCCCTGGCTGGGCTTCGATCTTCCGGCGGCGGTCTCCGAACCCCCGTCCGCGACCTTGGAAGTGAAGCAGACCGCTCTCAAACACATGGAAGAGGGTATCCGCTACGAGTTCGAATATACCTGGAACGTTCGAGCCGGTACGCCCCCGCGCGACGTCAGTGTGGAAGTGGTGGGCGCCCGCGATGTTCGGGTGGTCGACATGAAGCGGTCGGGTAAAGGCGGAACTTTTGCCGCCACCACAACCAAGGCTACCGATCCCGCCAGCTATGACCTATACATCACCGGTCGCTTGAGGACCGACAATGGAGAAGAAGTGATCGTTTCCCGGCCCATTCCATTTGCAGTTCCAGAAAGTGGCACGCCATGAAGCTCCAGATCGCACTGCTGCTCACGACATCGCTGCTCGGCGCCGCCGAAACGCCGAAGGTCAACTTCCTTCGCGACGTCGCTCCTATCCTGAACAAGACGGGTTGCACCAATGGTACCTGTCATGGCGCGGCCAAAGGCAAGAATGGATTCAAGCTTTCGCTGCGAGGCTACGATCCTCAGTTCGATTACGAGGCGTTGCTCTATGATCTGGGAGGCCGCCGCTTCAATCGCGCGGATCCAGGCCGCAGCTTGATGCTCGCCAAACCCACGCAGCAAATCCCGCACGGCGGCGGTTTGCGCTTCGACGTCAACTCGGATTACTACAAGATCATCTATAGCTGGATCGCGCAGGGTGTTCCCTTTGGCGATCCGGCCAAGGATTCGGTCACGAGCCTCAACATCGAACCAAAAGAGATCTTCATGGACAAGCCAGGTGGAACCGTCTCCATAAAAGTCTCTGCTACCTATGCCGATGGCGGCACACGCGACGTGACGCGTGAGGCGAATTTGGACAGCAACATCCCCGACGTGGCGGCAGTTGGCACTCAGGCCGACATCAAGGGCGCACGTACCGGCGAAGCAACCGTGCTGGTCCGCTATCAGGGCAAGTTCACTTCAGTTCTGGTGACCATTCTCAATCCCGCGCCGGGTTTTGTCTGGAAGCAGCTAGCTCAACACAACTACATCGACCAGTTGATCGATGCCAAGCTGCAGCGCCTGAAAATTCAGCCCTCCGACATGGTGGATGACGCCGGGTTCCTGCGCCGGGTATCTCTGGATCTCACCGGCCAGTTGCCCGACCCGAACGACGTGCGCGCCTTCCTGGCCGATACGACGCCATCCAAGGTCAAGAGAAGCCGCCTGATCGACAAGTTGATCGGGAGCCCATCGTTTATCGACCACTGGACTTTGAAGTGGGGCGACTTGCTGCAGGCCAATCGCAAGTACCTCGGCGAAAAGGGCGTGTATGCCTTCGACGAGTGGATTCGCGAATCGATCGGCGCGAACAAGCCCTACGACAAGATGGTGCGCGAGATCTTGTCCAGCAACGGCAGCTCGTATGACAATCCGGCGGCCAATTTTTTCCGCGTGACGCGCGACCCCAAGCCCACCATGGAGAAAACCACGCAGGTGTTCCTGGGAGTGCGCATGGTCTGCGCGCAATGTCACGACCATCCGTTCGAGCGGTGGACGCAGAACCAGTACTACGAAATGTCGGCCTTCTACTCGGCTCTCGGAATCCGTCCGGGCTACGAGGTCGGCGAAGAAATCGTGTACGACCAGCGCGAAGATTTCGACATGAAACATCCCAAGGATGGCCGGGTAATGAAGCCGAACTTCATCGTGCCGGCGTCCTATGGCGGGTCCGGTCCGCCGCCTGCCGACTCCCATCGCCGCCGGGCGCTGGCCGAATGGATCACCGCGAAGGACAACCCCTTCTTCGCGAAATCCACGGTCAACCGGGTATGGAGTTATTTCTTCGGCCGCGGCATCATCGACCCGGTGGACGATATCCGGGCTTCGAATCCACCCAGCAATACTGCGTTGCTCGACGCCCTGACAAAAGATTTCATCGATCGCGGCTTCGATCTTCGACACCTGATGCGCGCCATAGTCAATTCGCGCACTTATCAATCCAGTCTCACCTCCAATTCATGGAACATCAATGACACGGACAACTTCTCGCATGCTGCGCCTCGACGTCTCAGCGCCGAGGAATTGATGGACGCACTCACCATGGCGACCGGCGTACGTCCGAACTTGCCGGATGTCCCCGCCGACACGCGCGCCGAACAGTTGCCCGATCCTCACGTTGGCAAAGACGGTTTCCTGGACCTGTTCGGCAGACCATCGCGCGAGTCGTCGTGCGAGTGCGAACGCCGCAGCGACATCAGCCTTCCGCAAGCATTGAATCTGGTGAATGGCGAAACTATTTCCGGCGCCGTTGCGGGCGGGAACGGCCGCGTCGCCAAGGCTATCTTGAGCGGGAAGCCGGACCGCGATCTGATGGAAGAATTGTACCTATCGTCATTCAGCCGTCCGCCCACCGCTTCGGAGCTCGACTACGGCGTGAAGTATCTGAGTTCCGGCTCGCGCGGCCGGGCGGCGCTGGCGCAAGACCTGCTTTGGGCGCTGCTCAACAGCAAACCGTTCCTGTACAACTTCTGAGGAGAATCCCATGCTTGTTATCCCAGGACAAAGATGCCACACCTGCGAAGGACCCACGCGCCGGGAGCTTCTGCGCGCTGGCTCGATAGGCCTCTTTGGCCTGAATCTCGCCGAATTTCTTGCATGGCAGGGCCAAGCCAAAGCGGGATCGAAACTGGAAGGATCCCGTGGCTTTGGCAGCGCGAAATCGGTGATCATGGTTTTCCTCCAGGGCGGTCCCAGCCACATCGACATTTGGGATCCCAAGCCGGATGCCGCCGCCAACATTCGAGGCGATTTCAAACCCATCAAGACCAAGATTCCTGGCACGCACATCAGCGAAACAATGCCGATGATGGCCGACGCTCTCGACAAAGCGACTCTGATCCGCTCGATGAGCTACACGCCGAACGGGCTCTTCAACCACACGGCTGCGATCTATCAGATGCTCACCGGATATCCGCCCGATCGCGTTTCACCGTCGGGCCAATTGGAGCCTCCCAATTCGGCGGATTTTCCAACCGCGGGCAGTCACGTATCGAAGCTGAAGCCGCCTACCGAAGCCGTGCTTCCGTTCGTGGAATTGCCGCGCCCGTTGCAAGAATCCGGTGTGATCGGCAAAGGCGGAGCCGCGGGGTTTCTCGGAAAAGCCTACGATCCGTACCGGCTGTATCAGGATCCCGCCAAGCCGCTTCAGATCGACGATCTTTCGCTGCGCAAGGATATTGGCGCCGATCGGTTGAAGGATCGTTTCCAACTGCTCAAAGGCATCAACGGCTCTATGCCGGAGCTCGAGAAGGCGTTGAACTCGCAGGCTATTGACGAATACTACGGTAAGGCGTTTGATCTCGTACTATCCGGCAAGGCACGCGACGCCTTCGATCTCTCCAAAGAAACCGGCAAGATGCGCGAGCGTTATGGCATGACCACTTTTGGACAAGGTCTGTTGCTGTCGCGCCGCTTGATCGAAGCCGGCACGCGCTTCGTTCAGATGAACTGGCCGGCCGTGGCGAACGGAAATCCTGAAGTCGATTCATGGGACACGCACGCCGCCAATTTCGGCCCACTCAAGAACCTGCATTGCCCCAAGCTCGACCGCGGCCTGTCGGCGCTGCTCGAAGACATGCATGCTCGAGGACTGCTCAAGGAAACGCTGGTAGTCGCGATCGGCGAGTTTGGCCGTTCCCCGCGCATCGGCGTGAGCACGTCCGGAAACTCGAACGCACCGGATGGCCGCGATCACTGGCCCTATTGCTACAGCGCCGTGGTGGCCGGTTGTGGAATCGCCGCCGGCGCGCAGTACGGAGAATCCGATCAGACCGCTTCGTCTCCAAAAGATAAGCCGGTGCATCCGAACGATCTGTTGGCGACGACTTACTACGCCCTCGGCATCGATCCGGACATGGAAATCCGGAATCACCTGAATCAACCTCGCGAGTTGGTCAAGGGCAAAGTTGTCACTGATCTCTGGACGTAATCGCGAATCGGCCCTTTACGAACCATTTTCTTGGCGTCAAGTAGTACTCATGCGAATGCTGCCTGGCGAACCTGCGCTGGCATTCTTGCTAATCGGTCTGGCTAACACTTGTATGGCTGGACACGTGACTACCCACATCGGTAACGGCGAGCCTGGCTTCTCGGACCAACCGGTCAACAACCCGTACGGTTTGGTCGTCGGTCCGGATGGGGCACTCTACTTTTTGCGACCTCGATAACCAGCAGATCCGCCGAGCGGTCCTTTGGCGCCATGAATCGTGGTTCGAATCCATGCCGGGGAGCCAGACAC
>JBGPSX010000354.1:0-4579 GCA_041490325.1 Bryobacteraceae bacterium
CGCATCCACGCTCGACGGCGTCCGACGCCAGCAGGACCTTGCCGGTCTTGCGGACCGATGCGATCAGCGCGTCATAGTTCAGCGGGTTTACGGCGCGAAGATCGATGACTTCGGCCGACACGCCATGCTGCTTTTCCAGATCTTCGGCAGCGGCGATGGCGGTATAAAGCGCCGGCCCCAGCGTGATTATGGTGAGATCGCGACCCTTGCGTTTGATGGACGGCTCGCCCAGATCGACCTCATAGTAGCCCTCGGGAACGCCTTGCTCGACAAACATTTCGCCGAAGTCGTACACCTTCTGGCTTTCAAAAAAGATGACTGGGTCGGCGCCGGCCAGCGCGGCATTCATCATTCCTTTGGCGTCGTATGGCGTCACCGGATAGACCACTTTCAATCCCGGAACGTGATGCACCAAAGCAGACCAATCCTGCGAATGTTGCGCGCCGTACTTCGCGCCCACTGAGATCCGAAGCACGACGGGCATGGTCAATTGACCGGCCGACATGGCTTGCCACTTCGAAAGCTGATTGAAGATTTCGTCGCCCGCGCGTCCCATGAAGTCAGCGTACATCAGCTCCGCGACCACCCTGCCGCCTTCGAGCGCGTATCCGACAGCCGCGCCTACGATTGCGGCTTCCGATATCGAAGAGTTGAAGAGCCGGTGATACGGAAGCGCCTCCGTCAAGCCGCGATAAACGGCGAATGCCCCGCCCCAGTCCCGGTTTTCTTCTCCGAACGCGATCATGGTTGGGTCGATCGAAAATCGATGCAGCATCGCTTCGAAAATGGCATCACGTACGTTGTACGCCTTCATCTTCGGCACCGGGCTGCCTTGATCGGTCGGCGTGCGGATCTTTCCTTTGATCTGCTGCACGCGGGGATTCTGGGTTAGATCCTGCAGGAATTCAGGCGCGCGATCGTCGAACTTCTCGACCCGCTGGTTCGAGAACATGACTGAGCCGACCAGCTCAGAATCACCGGCGACGCGCGGACTGGCTTCCAGATCGACCGCGAGTTGAAACATTTCGAAGATGGTTGCTTCGACAGATGCTTTGGCGATCTCGAGCGCATCTTCAGTAATGATGCGGTTTTCAAGCAACCGGCCGCGGAACGCAGGAATTGAATCGGCTTGCTGCCAGCGCTCGATTTCTTCCTTAGATCGGTAGCTTGAGGCATCGGAAGGCGAGTGGCCGCTGATGCGATACGTCACGGTATCGAGCAGCACTGGGCCACGGCCTTCGGCGAGGACTTGTTTCTTTCGCCGGAACGCGTCGATGACCGGCAGGGGATCGTATCCGTTCACGCGCTCGGCGTGCATCTGGTCGGGATTGACGCCCGCGCCAATGCGCGCGATGAACTCCACGCCCATGGTTTCGCCGAGCGGCTGTCCACCCATGCCGTAAAAATTGTTCATGCAGTTGAAGATGATCGGAAGGCCGCCGCCGAGCGACTCGTCCCAGAGTTTGCGGTACTGATCCATCGCCGAGAACGTGATGCCTTCCCATACTGGGCCGCAGCCGAAGGAAGCATCGCCAATGTTCGCAACCACGATTCCAGATTTCCGATTTACTCTTTTGAAGAGCGCCGCGCCTGGAGCAATCGATCCGGAACCGCCGACGATCGCGTTGTTCGGGTAAATCCCGAAGGGCGCGAAGAACGCGTGCATGGAACCGCCCAGTCCGCGGTTGAATCCCGTTTCACGCGCGAAGATCTCGCTGTAGGCGCCGTAGGCGAAAAATCGCAGCGCCAAACCCTGCACCGATCCCGAATAGCCTCGCTCCACCGGCCGAAGCAACGCGCCGTCCCGATACGACTTCATGATGTCGAGCAACTGAACGTCACTGAGTTGCCGGATCGCGGAAAAACCCTTGGCCAGAATCTCGCCGTGGCTGCGATGCGAACCGAAGATGTGGTCATTCGGCGTAAGCGAGAATGCCATTCCAACCGCGGCCGCTTCTTGTCCGATGGAGAGATGCGCGGGGCCGGCGTGGTTGTAGGCGACGCCTTTGTAGGCGCCCTTGGTCTTGATCTCGTTGAGTATCGACTCGAATTCCCGAATCGCACACATGTCCTGCCAGATGCTCAGAAAATCTTCCGCGGAATAATTCGACCGTTCTTCCTCCAGAGTCTTCTGGTAAGCATTCACTGGAATGTCGGCGAGGCGGAGGCGTTCGCTGGCGAAAACTTTTTCCGGTTCTATGATGATCGACTTAGGCATTCCGCTTGGCTCCTTATCTACCGACCATGCGTCCCCATGAGTGGGGACGCGGCACGCAAGAGTGCGTGCGGCACACTACTGGACTCCCAGTATCGCTTCGCGGAGGGCTTCTGAAACGGTGGGGTGAGGAAAAATAATATCGCTGGCATCGGATATCGACATTTCTTTTTCTACCATCGCTGCCGCGGCCACGATGAATTCGCTCGAAGCGTCGCCGATCGCGTGCACCCCCAGGATCTCCCGGTAGCGGTCGCCGGTCAGTACCTTTACGAATCCTGCGCCGTGTTCGTTCTCAATCAAAAATCGCCCCGCCACCGCCATCGGCACGACTGATTTTTTGTATGCGGTTCCGTTGGCTATCAATTCCTGTTCGGTCTGGCCTACCGAGGCAACTTCGGGATGCGTGTAGATCACCGCCGGCACCGCGCGATAACGGATCCGCTCCTTCTTCCCGAACATATTGTTCACTGCGACGATTCCTTCGTGAGTGGCGGCATGAGCGAGCATGCGCCTTCCCGTCACGTCGCCGCAAGCCCAGATTCCGGGGATATTGGTCTTGCCTTGGCCGGACGTTCGGATTCCTTTTGGGCCGAAATCGATGCCGACACCTTCGAGGCCCAGGGCGTCGACTACCGGTGCACGGCCGGTTGCGTTCAAGATGTAGTCAGCCGCAGCGGTCGATCGCGTGCCATCGCTGGTCTGGAAGTGAATGTTCGAGCCATCTATTTCGAGGACGCGGCAGGACAGATGAAATTCTATCCCGCGCTGCCGCAGTATCTCGAACAAGCGCTTCGAGATTTCGTAGTCGCTACCGGATGCAATCTGCGGCAACATCTCATAGACACTGACGGCGGCGCCGACCTCCTTAAAGAAGCAAGCGAACTCTAGGCCGATGTAGCCGCCGCCGATGATCGCGATTTTCTCAGGGACGCGCGTCAGGCCAAAGGCCGTGTTCGAATCGAGCACGCGTTCCGAAAGTATGCCAGGAATCGGCGGGACTCCGGGCCGGGAGCCGCTCGCGATCAAGATATTCCTCGCCTCGTAGCGTTCGCCGCCCACCTCGACCGCATTGCGAGAAACCAGACGCGCGTGACCCGCGATCACTTCCACTCCGGCGCGCTTCAGCATGCCGCTGACACCCTTGGTGAGCGTGCCGACCACCCGATTCTTGCGCTCCACCACGGTTGGCAAGTCGAATTCGAGCGATCCAATGCGAATTCCGTAACACTCCGCTTCGCTGCACTCCTGGAAAAGCTTGGAAGAGCGCAGAAAAGTCTTCGTGGGAATACAACCGACGTTCAAACACGTGCCACCGAGTTGTTCTCTTTCGATGAGCGCTACTTTTTTGCCCAGGCGCGCGGCGTGCGCGGCGGCCTCATATCCACCCGGACCCGCGCCAATCACGATCAGATCGTACATAGCGACTCCACGTGCTCAATTTTGTCGCTGACGATTTGCAGAAATCTCGCGCCTGGTGCGCCGTCGATCACTTGATGGTCGCAGGTGAGCGACAAGCCGATCACGTCAATGAACTCGATTGCACCGTTGCGGCGCATCGGTTGGATCTGTATCGCGCCCACGCCGAGAATGGCAACTTGCGGCGGATTGAGCAGTGGCGTGAAGGATTCGATGCCGAGCCCACCCAGATTGCTGATGGTGAATGTCGCGCCGGATAAATCGTCGGGAGAGATCTTTCCCTGGACTGCCCGGGCCGCCAGGTCTTTCGCTTTTCGGGACAGGTCGCCAATCGAGAGCGCATGAGCATCTCGAATCACTGGAACGATCAACCCGCGCGGCGTGTCACACGCAAATCCGATGTGGACTTCCGAATGTCTGTGGACCTTGCCATCGATAAATTCCGAATTCAGCTCGGGCATTTCGAGCAGCGCTTTAATCGTGGAGAACGTCACCAAATCGTTAATGTTGATGTCGGGCATATTTGGCTCCGACTTGATGCGTGCGCGCAGAGCCAGCAGTCCTCTCGCATCGGCGGATGCGTTCAAGGTGTATTGCGCCGTCGACGCCAGAGACTCGCGCATGCGGTGCGCGATCTTTTCGCGAATGGTACTGCCGCGCTGCGCAATCCGGCTGGACGTCTTTTGTGGAGTGACCTCTGGTCCGCCATAGTAAACGCGGCGAAGGTCTTCCTCCATCACGCGGCCGCTGGGGCCCGAGCCTCTAACCGATGCCGGATGAAAGTTGTGTTCCTCGGCGAAGCGTCGCGCTCGGGGGCTATAGCCGGCGGAATGTGTGGGACTGCTGGATGAAACAACCGGCTCGGAAACCCGCTCCACCACTCCATGTTCCACGGCCCTCTGAGCCACGATAGCAGCGGAGCGGCTTGGCCGGAATGTCTCGACC
>JBGPSX010000355.1:0-4570 GCA_041490325.1 Bryobacteraceae bacterium
CGAGGGTCGCGCCGTTGAGCAACAACGCGCTGTTCAACCCGCGAGCGCGCGATCCAGACGATCGAACAATTGTCGGCGATTCGCTGCGCCCGAACAGCAATGACGGCATTCGGCGCGCACAGCGCCAGCAGCGCTGCGAGCAGGAACGTCATGGATCGGCGATTCACTTGCACTTAGTATGACAGACCAACCAACCGCTCCTTTAAGTCGCGGCTCAGCGTGAAGCGTTTGCGGTCGATGAAGGAGTTTTCGATCGGTTAAGGCGTTTTGGTCGTTTAAGCGATGCAGCAGCTAGCAGAGCCGTGACCGAAGGGAGCGGAGGTTCAAGGAACGCGTTATTTGAAGAGCTTTGCCGTCAGCGACCGGTGCTTCGGTGAAAACTGCTCCGCCGCGGCCCGTAGATACGGCCGAAACTCCTGGGCCCAATAGGCCGCATATCCACGCTCGCCGATCTCACGCAGCACGTCGCTATAGTGATCCAACACGCCGGTGGCGAACAACTGTCCGGTCCGCCGTGCGGCGCCTTTGGCAGCGCGACCCAGGCGCAGCAAAGTATCCGGGGCCCTGGACATCGCCGCCACGGCCATCATGGACGACAGCTCGAACACGGACCTGTTCTGCCGCGCGGCTTCGGACTTGAATTCCTCCCAGTGCCCGCGCACCAGTTCGGCCGACGGCAGATTTCGCGGAGGGATCTTCGCGACGCTCTCTCGAAACGTGTTCCATTCCTTGCGCAAGCCCGCCACATCCAGCGGCGGCGTGTTGCAAACATCGGCGACGCAACCAGCGGCGTGTTCAAGACCATCCAAAAGCTGATCGATATTCTCGAACTTGGTCTCGCGCTCGAGCAAGCCTTCTTCCTTCAATGCTTCGGCGATCTCCAGAACAATCTGGCGTCCGGCTCCCGAAATATCGGCCAGCGCCGCCATGATCCACACCGGTGAAGCACGAAACGCGAGCAGACCGGCCAGCTCGATGCCATGACCAGCGGTCCGGCGCATGATGAAGTTATTCGCCAGTTCGCCCTCTGGTGGATACACGCCTTTCACTTCGCCGAGTTGTTCGATCATGAAGCGCAACGCGATCTCGACCATGGTTTGATACGTTTTGGTGCGCCGGACCGCGGCGGGCAACGTCACGTCACCGACTTCGCGAATCAGTCCGCCCGCAAGCGCGGCGCCGGAACGCAGCACGCGCTCGGGCAACGAGATCAGGTATCGGCCTACTCTCGCACCCGTCTTCTCGCGCCGGGGTACAATTTTACGACTAGTCATGGCTGACATCGTGATCCGGCCCAGCATGAAATTCATCCGGGCGGGGTACGTGTTTATCCTGCTGGTGATTTGTCTCGCTCTCTTTATCCACTATAAATACCTTTCAGACGAACAGCCTACCCCGTGGTTACCCATCGCCTCGGCGGTGCTGCTCATATGGCCCATCAAACGCCATGTCCAACGTCAAACGGTGAAGCTGACGATCTCCGGGGACAAGCTGCGCTATGAGACCGGTCTGTTCACAAAATCGACTCGGCTCATTCAAGTTCCAAAGGTGCAAGACGTGCGCTCCGTGCAGTCCTTCTGGCAGCGAATTTTCGGCGTTGGTGATATTGCCATAGAAACAGCCGGGGAAAACAGCCGGCTGGTGGTTGAGAACCTGGACAATCCCCAACGGCTAGCAGAGCAAATTACGGATCTCGCCGGCCACCCCCCCGCTGCCGGCCTGCATTGAGTCTGGCCGCCTCTGCTACGCTTAGAGGAAAGTGGACTTTGCAATCTGGGGGAGGCAAGTTTCACTCCGCCTCACGCTAATCTTTGCCGTATCGATACCCGCCTTCGCCGGTTGGCGGATGTCTGGCCCGTTCGGAGGCAGCGCTCGATCTCTCGCAATTGATCCCCAAAACCGCAACCTGCTGCTGGCCGGCGCGCGCGATTCCTTGCTCTTCCGATCGGACAATGCCGGCGCGTCCTGGCGCTCCCTGCCCTTCCCAGCCACCGTGCCCGGCGTCTTCAATGCCCTCCTGATCCATCCTGAACAAGGTGGACACTTCTATGCCGGTCTGGATGCCGGCGCTTCACGGGATTCAGGCGTCTACGAGAGTCTCGATGGCGGCGAGCATTGGCAGGCACAGGCAACCATCCGCGGCTCGCGCGTCGAATCGCTGGCGATGTGGGGTCGCGACCCGCGTGTTCTCGCGGCGGGTACTTCGAATGGCGTGTTTCTAACCGGCGACGGCGGAAAAAACTGGCGAAGAATATCCAGCGCAAGCAGTACGGAAATGCAGGACATTACCGCGCTGGCATTCGACCCCACCGACGCCCGGACGATCTACGCCGGAACACCGCACCTTCCTTGGAAAACGATGGATGGCGGCGCCACCTGGAGTTCCATCAACACCGGCCTGATTGATGATTCCGATATTTTTTCGATCCATGTAGACGCGAAGCGGCCGCAGTCCGTATTCGCCAGCGCGTGCAGCGGAATCTATCGAAGCGGCAATGCCGGCGGCGCCTGGACCAAGCTGAATGGAATCCCCGGCACGCACCGCCGGACGCACATTATCGCGCCGGATCCGGGCAATTCGGATACGATTTTCGCCGGTACGACGCTGGGGTTATTCAAGTCCACCGACGCAGGAATGACGTGGCGTCATAATACTTCCGAGCAAATCAATTGGTTGGTTTTTGATCCAAGCGACGCGCGCACGCTCTATTTGGCAACAGAGCATGCCGGCATCTGGAAAAGCTCGGATTCAGGAGTCACGTTCCGGCCGGTCAACGCAGGCTTCGCGAATCACAGCCTCACCGAGATCACCGGCGCCGGCAACATGATCTACGCCAGCAGCGCGGACGGCGGCCGCTACGGCGGAGTCTTTTTCAGTAGCGACGGCGGAATGAACTGGTCGTTGCGCGCCAATGAAGAGGCGCTACTCGGTCGTCATCTAAACAGTTTGTCCGCGTCAACGGCCAAGCCAACGCTGCTCTTCGCTGCCAGTGACGATGCAGTTCTCAAATCCATTGACGCTGGAAAAACCTGGACACGCTTGATGTCGCAGCCCGGCGCAATCGCTCGGCAGCGTACCCGCATTCACTCGCTGCAAGCCGTGCAAAGCGACAAACTCAGGCTCTACGCAGGCACACAAAACGGGCTGTTCCGCAGTTCTAACAGCGGCCTGAGTTGGGAGCAGGTGAAAGCGCCCGGAATCGCTGGCGTGCCGGTCTTAGCGACCTACGCGCCGCCTCGGGGTTCAACTCGCTTGGCCGTGCGCACTGCATCCGAGTTGTTGATCTCAGAAGACGCCGGTGGCGCCTGGCATCCGGCCACGCTGCCCGACAGCAGTTACTACATCTATGATGTCGCGCTCCCGATCGATCGCGCTGCGCCGATACTGGCCGCCACCTCGCGCGGCGTCTTGCAATCCGTGGACGGCGGCGCGCATTGGAAGCTGATTATCAATGGTCTGCCCGCCGCAACCGTGGAGTCGGTTCGATTCCATCCGGTCCGCAATCTCGAAGCGTTTCTGGTCCAGTTCGGCAAGATCTATCGCTCCTTGGACGGAGGCAGCTCCTGGCAACCGTTTCCGAGCGACGGCTTGGAAAACTCATCTGTACGGCGCATTTGGTTCGCGCCCGAACTTCCCGCGAGAGTCTTCGCGTTGAGCCCAGCTCGCGGCGCGCTTGTTTTTGACTTGCCGCAAACAATCCAAGCAAAGCAAGTTGACGAAGTCACTTCAACCAAGAATTAATGATCGGAGAGGAAAAGTGAAAGACATGCGAAGTGTTGTATGTTTTCCCGTTCTAACGGCGGTTGTGCTGGGCGTGTTTGCGCCCGCGCGTCCGGCCCATGCTCAGAATGCCGTGCCGAAGCACGATGACTATTTCAACTTCATCGAGGTTTCCGGTTACGTCGGTTATACCGACTACCGGAAGGTCAAGGCCACTCCGGCTATCGATATCGACGGCGGCCCGGTGATAGGCGCTCGTCTGACCGAGAACGTATTTAACTATGTGAGCTTCGAACAGTCGATCGGGATTTACTCCTGGAACAATCTGACCTACGGCGGCCGCACTCAAAACGGAACACTGCTGCCGCCCTACTCCCGCATTCACATTTATCGTGGGTCGGTGAACGTCGTGGCGCACTTCACGCCGCGAGACAGGGTCTTTCGTCCCTTCGTTACGTTTGGCATCGGCGGAGCGAACTTCGCGCCGAACGATGACTCCCGGAAAGCCGCCAGCCTGTTGCCTGCCTCGGCCGGTTTTCAGGACTTTGGGTCGCGCGCCGGATTCCAATTTAACTACGGCGGCGGCGTGAAGTACCAAGCCACTCCGCACTTTGGTTTGCGACTGGACGTTCGCGGCCTGGCCGGACCAACACCGGGATTCGGATTGCCCAATTCTTCAGTGGCCGGCAGCGCCTTCATTCCGTCCGGCTGGAATTCCGGCCTGGAAGCCACCGTTGGATTTTCGTTTTACTTCGGGCGTATTGGCGAGCGTCCGGTTCCGCCTCCACCACCGCCTCCGCCGCCACCTCCACCTCCTCCGCGTCACGACTTGAACGCCGGCAGCATCAC
>JBGPSX010000356.1:0-4562 GCA_041490325.1 Bryobacteraceae bacterium
ATGACATGGCTCACGCAGAAGCACTGCGAATGCGCCGACGAACTGGACGGAATCAACCAGATTGTGCGCGTATACCGGGATTCGCCCGAGCGCGATAAATTCCTGGCGGCGCTGGACCAGATCCGCCAGCAGCATTAGCACCCGCATTACCGACCAAGCGTTCACACCAGTGTGAACGCGGCACGCAGGAGTGGTCCCATTGCGTACCGCACAACAGTGGTGATGAAAGTAAAGGACTTGCCTCCGGCGGCGTCCCTGACATTCGAGGGTGCGTGCGCCACACAAAACACTAGCGCCCCGGCCAACCAGCCAGGGCGCCTTTTACATCTCGATTGAATTATTGGGAATTTCGAGCGGGGAGGGTGCTACTCGACTTCCTTGTTGCGTTTCTTGCGGTTTCGTTTGCGAGCCAGCGCCTCTTTGGTGCGCTTCTTCTCACCCGGCTTCAGGTAAAAAGAATGACGTTTGATCTCTTTAATGATGTCTTCTTGCTGGACTTTTCGCTTAAAACGTCTGAGGGCGCTTTCTAGTGTCTCGCCATCTTGTATATGAACTTCAGCCAATACGAACTCACCTCCCTTACCGGCTTGTACCTATGTTAGCAGGGATGGGAGAGCGCACGCGCCTGCTGGATGGCGTCGCTGGTTTCGGAGCGATTATCGATTCACTGCCACGGGCGAGGCATTCGCGGGGATCAGAACTGGCTGAGTCGCGAGTGTGAAACCGGCGGCGCGGGCGTCTTCGACGAACATCTTCACGGTATCGAGCGAGTATTCGGTCAGGTCGCGGCCGATGAGCGGCAGCTTCTTCAGCAGATCGTGCGTGACGGTGATGATGTGGCAACCGATGGCGCCGGCCTGCACGATGTTGAATAGCTCGCGCGGGCTGGCCCAGATGAGTTCGATTTGCGGATAGTCGTAGATGCGAGCCAGCGCGCCCCGCAGGATAGGCAGCGGATCGCAGCCGGTATCGGCCATGCGTCCCGCAAAGATCGAGATGTAGCTGGGCGGACCATCCCGCAGACTGCCGATGACATCGTCCACCTGGCGTAGCGTCATGACGGCCGTCACATTCACCTTCACGCCTTGTTCGCTCAGCCGATGGACCAAAGCGGCGGAACTTTGTCCGCGCGTGTTGGTGATGGGAATCTTGGCGTAAACATTTTCGCCCCAGGATGCGATGCTGAGCGCCTGCTGTTCCATTACCCGGAAGTCATCGGAAAGGACTTCAAAGGAGAGCGGACGATCCGGGATTCGCTCGGCCAACTCCCGCCCGAAAGCCTCATAGCCGGTGATGCCGGCTTTGCGCATGAGCGTTGGATTGGTGGTGAACCCCTTAATGCAGGGGTTCTCGGCGAGCTCGAGAATGGAAGCGAGATCAGCGCCATCGGCGAAAATCTTGACTCGTAGTGCGGACATTCGATCAGGCATATCGGAGAATGGTGGCTTGCGCGGTTCTCAGAATCCAGTTGGCAGCCTCGGTGAGCGAGTGAACGCGCAAGAACGGTTGATCCGGCTGGCGCTCACGGTAGCCATGATCGACGAAGATGGCCCGGCACCCGGCGCGATGACCCGCTTCGACGTCACGCCAACGATCGCCGACGACGTAACTGGACTGCAAATCAATATTCAGGTTTTGGGCGGCCTGCAGCAGCAGCCCAGGCTTTGGTTTGCGGCAATCACAGCGCTCGGCGTCGTCATGCGGGCAAACGCGAATGTCATCGAGTTGCAGAAAACGGCGTAGCCGCGCATGGATTTCAGCGACCTGCTGAGAGCTGACGGAGCCGCGCGCGATATCCGGCTGGTTGGTGATCAGGATCAAGGCAAAACCTGCTTCACGCAGCTTCCGGCAGGCCTCGCGAACGCCCGGCAGCAGCCGGAGGTCGGCGAGCGTAGACGGTGGATAAGGCTTCCCATCGCGGACAATGGCGCGGTTGACGACGCCATCCCGATCGATGAACACAGCCGGCCTCATCTTTCAGAGCCTCTCATTTTTCAGAGCCTCTCATCTCTCAGAGCCTCTCCAAACGCGCGTCTTCGAGCATGGAGTGCAGGGACACGCACAGCGCTTGGCGCGTGGTGCGCCGGCAGGTCCAGCCCAGACCGCGGATACGATCCGTGTTCAGGCGAACGATGGGCACGTCGCCCTTCCAGCCGCGATCGCCACCGGTGTATTCGATCTGCACGTTCTGTTCAGTGAGTCCGGCCACCTCAATCGCAAGGCGGGCGATCTCGGTCACCGTGATGTAGTCGCCAGTGGCCACGTTGTAGACTTCGAAATTCGGCCGGGTTTCGCGATGCGCGAGCAGCACCGCCTCGACGACGTCTTCGACGTGAATGTAGGACTTGCTCTGCGAACCATCGCCCAGCACGCGCAACCGGTCCGGCTGGGCGCGCAGCCTGCGAATAAAGTCGAAGCCGACGCCATGCGTCTGGCGCGCGCCCACGACGTTCCCGAATCGAAAGGCGCAGGCCGTGAGGCCGAACATCGCGCAATAGGATGCGATCAGGGCTTCGCCGGCCAGCTTGCTGGCGCCGTAGGTGGAGACCGGAACGAGCGGACCGAAGTCCTCTTCGGCTGCGTAGTTGCCGAGGTCGCCGTAGACGCCGCTGCCGGAGGCGTACAGCAAGCGAGGGACACCGTTGCGGCGCATCGCCTCCACAACCTGTTGAGTGAGAAAAGTGCCTTCGCGAAAATCGATGTCGGGCTCGACGGCGGCGCGGGCGATGTCGGGGTTGGACGCCAGATGAATCGCGACGTCGTGTCCGGCCATGGCGCGCTCGAGCGCGGGCATGTCCTTGACGTCGCCGTGGATGACATGCAGCCGCTCATCGTGCTCGTGCTGCGCGTAGTGCCACTCGCGTCCGGAGGAAAAATTGTCGTAGAGGGTTACGGCTTCGATGCCGCGATCGCACAACAGACGGTCGGTGAAATGACTGCCGATGAAGCCGGCGCCGCCCGCGATGAAAAAGCGGCGTCCTCTCATCCGAGCGACTCCCATTTAGTGGGTGTGCGCTGCAGCAGCGGATGACTGACCAGCAGGTGCCAGATGACGGCGCAGAGCCCTTCGGTATGCGGCGTGACGCGCTCGGCCGCGACGGTGGGAACCACTACGCAGGCTTCAGCGACTTCCCGGGTGAATCCGCCGTTACGCCCGACGATGCCAAAGATATGTGCGCCGGCGGCGTCGGCGGACTCGAGGGCGCGAACCAGGTTCACCGATACGTTCTGTTCGCGGCTGCCGCCACCGACGGAGAATACCAGCACGGCATCGCGCGAATTGATCTTCGATCCTTCCAGCCACCCGGAGAAGCAGGTGTCCCAGCCTTCATCGTTGGCGCGGGCCGTGAGTTCGGCGACGTTATCGGTGGGGGTGTAGGCTTCAAAACCGCACAGCTTCCGGAAATCGTTCACGGCGTGACCGGCGTGCGCCGCCGAACCTCCGACGCCCAGGATGAACAACCGGCCGCCGCCTTCGCGCGTGTGCGACAAGGCGGTCGCCATGCGCTCAATTTCGGCCATGTCGAGCTGTTCGAGAATGGCGATTGTCTCGGCCACGAACGTGGCCGCAAAGCCGGTGGTGGGCGCAATCGGGCCGGCCGCCGGAGTGGTTTGCTCGGTTACTGCTTGCAACAGATCGGTGAGACTGGTCAATGGACGCGGCAACTCCTGCCATCACATCGGCTTAGAAGCAAGCTTCCAATAGGGAAGTTTTGAAGTTTCTAGTTCCTGGTTTCCAGATTCTGATTGGGGACCGTTGGGAAGCGCGTGAATGCCAGCCGCAGGATGCGGCGGAAGGTCCAAATGGTGGATGAGAAGCGCTGCAGCGTGGTTTCGCCGATGCGCTCACCGTAGGGGATGAAGATTTCCCGAACCCGGAACCCTAGCCGGGCCGGCTTCAGCAGCAACTCCACCGGCAGCGCCGGGCCGTTGGGGTCTATTTCAACCTGTTCGATGAGCTGCCGGCTATAAGCGCGCATGCCGGAGTGCAGGTCGGTGGACTTGACGCCCACCAGCAGCCAGCCGGTCATGGCGAACAGCCAGTTGGCCAAATAGTTGGGCCAAGGCATGCTAGCCGGCCGCGTCTCCAGCCGGGAGGCGTTTACCAGATCGCATTCGTCTGTGAGCACCATGTCGGCAATACGTGGAATCTCGTAGGCCGGATAGGTACCATCGCAGTCGAGCGTGACGGTAACGTCGCCGTGCGACTCCTTCAGTACCCGCGCCATAGCCCGGCCATAACCTTGGGGCGGGAACTGACGGATTACTCGCGCGCCCATCTGTTCGGCGATTTCAGGCGTGCGATCGCGACTGCTGTCGACGATGACGATCTCGTGTTCCAGCTCGCCCATGGCGGCGCGGATGTCCTCGATAACGCGTGCGACGGCTCGTTCCTCGTTCATCGTGATCATGGCGATCGAGATCATACGGGTTGATTCTCCAGGCGTTCACAGGAGTGTGAACGCGGCACGCTGTGAGCGTGCGCCACGGTGGGCGCCTCGGCCAGGATCACGAATTGGAAGGCTAGCAGGCTGGGCCAAATTGAACAAACGGCGCGTTCG
>JBGPSX010000357.1:0-4548 GCA_041490325.1 Bryobacteraceae bacterium
AACTGCTCCAAGCTGAGCGTGGGCACACCCTGTTCCGCCGTGTCCGCCGAAGCCGTGCCCGCGATTCGCGCGCGAACACATTTGTGGAAGTCCTGGACCACCGTCCGCATTTGCTCGGCTGGGTCTTGATCCTGCTGTGACGCGTTCTTGCCCGCCGTGTAAACGCGTTCCGCGCCGATTGTGTATTTGTCGCCTCGTGGTTGCGTATAGCGGACATCGCCCAGGACAAAATGGTCCTCCAGTTCCAGCCCCACGATACCGTCCATGAGGAGGCTCTTGTCGGCCAGCAACTTCACTCCGGTGGCGGAAATTTCGAGCAATGAGCATTCCAGTTGGAGCTCCGGATTACCGAAGACCGTCACCTTGGCGCGTGCGGAGACGTCGAAGCGAGGCTCGCGTCGTCGATCCATATACCTCAGATCGGCATTCTCTTCGATTTCCTACAGAAGCGTAAGTGCTCGCTGGTCAACCAGTTAGAAGTCGGTCTTCAGCGCTGGAGGGATCGCGACGCGAAGCGCGTTCAATACCGCTGCCAGATCGATGAACTCCTGCGCCACCGCGCCGGCTACAGGCGGCAGATAACCGGCCGCCGCCAGGGCCATTCCCAACATGCTGAGCGCCATGCCGCCCAGCGCGCTTTGAAGCGCGATCTTACGCATGCGCCGGCTGATGTGCATCAGCTCGTCGATTTTGGCCAGCGATGGTTCCAGCACCACCGCATCGGCGGCCTCGGCCGTGATGTCGCTGTTTTGACCAAACGCGATCCCCGCCGTTGCCGCCAGCATGGCCGGCGCATCGTTGATGCCATCGCCGACATACAGCGTCTTGCCCGCGAGTGTCTCGGTCCTTACGATCGCCACTTTCTCTTCCGGAGTTTTGCCCGCATAAACTTCGCTTATTCCGACCGCGTCGGCCAGATAGCGCGCTTCGGATTCGCGATCGCCCGAAAGCAGAATTACCTTTTGCGCGCTGTGCTTGGGTTTCAGGTGCGAGACAAAGGCGCTGGTCTCCTGGCGCGGCTCATCGCGAAAACGAACGAGTGCCGCATACGCATCGTCCATGAAGATCACACATTCGAGTCCCGCGCCTGCTGGAGCTGCGTGTTCGGGGAGCGACTGGTTTTTCCGGCCGGTTATTTTCACGCTCCGATCAGCCACTAATCCCTGCAGGCCCTCGCCGGGCCGCTCGTTGATCAGGCGCGCCGGTTCCAGGCGGAGGCGCTTGTCCTCGGCTTCTCGCAAGATCGCGCTCGCGAGGGGATGTTTGGAATACTGTTCCAGGCTGGCCGCCAGCCGCAGTGCTTCGTCCGCATTCACGCCGGGCGCCGCTATGATCTCAGTCAATACTGGCCTTCCATATGTGAGCGTGCCGGTCTTGTCGAAGATCAGCGTGCGGCAACGATCGATTTGCTCGAGGACCGCCGGATTCTTGATGATGATTCCCCTTTGAGCGGCAACCGAAATCGCTCCGATGATAGCCACCGGAATCGCCAACAACAGCGGACAGGGCGTAGCGATCACCATCACTGCCAGGAAGCGGTGAGGATCGCCACCGAATAACCACGCGAGCGTTGCCATCAATAACGCCGCCGGCGTATACCACGCGCCCAGCCGATCGGCGATGCGGCGCAGGCGCGGACGGTTTTGCTCGGAGGCAACCATCACCTGCATGATCTTTGCGTAGCGGGAATCAGAAGGCAGCTTCGATACCGCAATGGTGAGAGCGCTTTCGCCGTTCATCGATCCTGAGAGCACCGGCGCCCCAGGCGTCTTCGAAATCTGAAACGGCTCGCCCGTCAGATACGACTCGTCCATCGCGCCGTGACCTTCCAGCACGGTGCCATCCGCGGGACAAATCTCGTGCGGGAATACGATCAAACGGTCGCCGATTACGATTTCATCGAGCGTCACGTCGATAAAATGAGAATTCGTGCTGCGGTGCGCGTTGCGCGGCATTCGTTTTGCGAGAGCATTCAACACCGAAGAGGCTCGGCGCGTTGCGTATTGCTCCAGCGCCGTTCCGCCCGACAGCATCAGAACGACGATCGCGCCCACCAGGTACTCGCCCATGAAGGCGGCGGTTGCGATGGCCGCTCCCGCCAGCAGATCGGATCCGAAATCGCCCGCCGCCAGCCGCCTGGATAACTGAATGAGTAGCGGTATTCCGCCTACCGCCAGCGCAGTGATGAGCGGAAGATCGGAGATCCAGGCCGATGTTCCCACTCCATACCGCAGGAGCAAGTGTATGGCGATCGACACAGCCGCCAGAGTAGCGATGTACCCTTCCACCTGGATGCGTGCCAGTGCCTGTTTCACCGGCATGATTGTTGCACAACACGCTCAGGGCTTCGAGATTCGATCGACCCATGCCAGGGCTTCGTCCAACTTGCCCCAGTCACGGTACAAGTTGCCAATCCAACCGCGCACTTCGCCCAGGGCCGGGTGGTTTTCAGAAGGAATCGACTCCTGCTTCTTCGACAACGCTTCATAACCGGAAATCAAGAGCCGCTCGGCCTCGGCGTATTTGCCCAAACCGTCCAAGCTTGCGCCCAGCATGCTCTGGGTGTAGTATCGCCGCCAGGTATCCGAGTCGGTCTTCTCATAGCTTCTCAAAGCTTGGCGCAGCAGCGTTTCAGCCTCGGTGTACTCGTGGTGCTCCAGTTTCATCCCCCCGAGCGCCGCCAATGCGTTCGTAGTATTTGGATTGTCCAAACCCAATACGCGCCGCCGCCCTTCGAGGACCTTGTTGAAGAGTGACTCGGCCTCCTTCAGCCTGCTCTGCCTTCGGTATGTTTCCGCGAGATTGTACAGGACACCCAGCGTTGAAGGATGCTCTTCACCCAGCAGCCTCCGTCTGGCCTGTAGCGATTGCGAGAAAAGCGTTTCCGCTTGCGCATACTTGGCTTGAGCGCCGTAGACGAGCCCCAGGCTGACCATGCTGCCCAGCGTGTCGGGATGTTGCTCGCCGAGCGTCCGGCGCTCTACATCCAGGACGGACCGCAACAGAGCCTCTGCCTGCTCATATTTGCCTTGGTTGCGGTACACCACTGCCAGGCTGTTCGTGCTCGTCAATCTGCTTTTAGCCTCCTCACCCATTACGCGCCGCCGAGATGTTTACTGGATCAAAGCTGTTTTCGCTGGCAGGGTTGGTGAGGTCTTGGAACAGGAGTGTGGCCCCAGGCAGCGGATTGTGGGATCCGGCAGCGCTAATCGACCCGGGAAAAATGAGAGTGACGGAAAAGAGATCCAGGTCCTGGATCGCATTCAAGTCAGGATTGTTGAATGCGGTTGCCCCCGAATCCGACGTCGACTGGCTGATCTGGCCACTGAAAATGATCGTATCGGCGCGGGTCGAAGCGGCGCCCAATACTAGCATCGCGGCCGCAAGCGCCAGAGCCCGTGCGTTTCTACCCGGCGACCCAATCCGGTTCGCTCGCAGCATTGTCGAAGTATCCTTTCGCGGAGCGAGACATGATCGCTCCTCGAATAGGTAACCGCAAACGGCGACCGAAAAGTACAAAACGAAACGTAGATTTCGCTACTTGGTCTTCAGTTGTCGTACTGGTACGGCTGAGTACCCGACCGTGGTTCACGCCTGCAGAGGCGAGCACGTTTGGATTCAGCACCGAATCGCCGCGCTCGGCTTCCGCGCCAGCAGCCCCTACCCAACCTGGGCGAGTTCGGCCTCTAGAACATCAGCCGAGCAACCCAATCTCGTAATTATCTGGGGTGCATGGTGCAGCGTGTTCTTGATGAGGCAGGCATTGACGGCGCGCAATATCCCAATCTTGTGACGCTCGGGCAGCCCAGGCGCGATCACATCCAGATGCACAGTTGTAATGCGAGCGGGATGCTCGCCTTTGAGCGCGGAAACGCGAACCTCCAGGTCCGCACGGGGGAGTCCTCGTGCCAGCAGGTATTCTTCGGCGTAATACGCGGCACAAGCTCCCAGGGAGCCCAGAAATAGCTCGGGAGGCGTCATCCCGGCGTCGCTTCCATCCTCATCGTGAGGCTGATCGGAGATTACCTGGTGCCCGCGCGCCGAGATCTCGAATTTCTTGCTGCCCAAAGACCGAACCTTGACATCTATCATGAGTGCCTCCTCCGGTTCATCGTGCATTCGAGCGGCCAATCGGTGACCGCCCCCCTAGAAGGTGACGTTCTAGAGGTCGAGCACGGCCTGCAGGGATTCCTGATCGCCCCAGGACTCCAGCCGGAAGCCTAGGCGCTCGAACACCTTTTGCATCGGCCGATTCTCAAAGAGCACCGCTGCGGTGATGCGCCCCAGTTTCTCTTCGCGGGCAAACTCCACCAACTGCCGGACCAATTCGGTCCCGATTCCACGCTTCTGGAACCCGTCGCTGACGACCACGGCGAGCTCCGCCTCGGCCCCGGTGTGCGATTTCACCAATCTTCCGACCCCAACGATCTGCCGTTCCCCGGTGGCAGGATCATCGCGCTCGGCAACAAACGCCATTTGCCGGTCATAGTCGATGAAACAAATACGGGTCAAGCGTTCATGTTCGGTCCGCTGCTCCAGCTTCATCCA
>JBGPSX010000358.1:0-4526 GCA_041490325.1 Bryobacteraceae bacterium
AACAAAGATGTGGGCAAGGCTTTTCAGAACGGCAAGGGTTTCGTGCTGAGCAAGCCGATTGACGAGTCCGAGGTCCACCGTATTTGCCGGACCATCGAAGAACGCGCCGCCGTAAACAATTAATGCGGGGCGGCTCTCAAGCCGCGGCCCGGTTTCAACCGGCGCAGTGTTCGGGGTCCCACTAAACTGTAAGGAAGCGCCGAATGACGAAAAGCGGATTCCTAGCTCTACTTGCCGCGGCGGCCGCCATCGCGCAGCCACAACCATCCGCACAAGAGATTCGCGTCATCGCGGCCAAGGCCTATGCCTTCGCCTATCCGATGGTCTTGATGGAGTTCACGCGGCGCAATGCCATTGAACTGGGCTCGCTGGTCGGCGTGGGCGAGACCAATCAGTTTGCGCACTTGCGCCAGTTCCCCGATGCTCGCTTTCATCAGGTGATCCGCCCCAACGCCGACACGCTCTACTCGTCCGCATGGCTGGACCTCTCGAAAGAGCCGATCCTGCTGCACGTGCTCGACACCCAGGACCGCTACTACCTCATGCACTTCATGGACGCCTGGACCGAAACATTTTCCGTTCCTGGAAAACGGACCACGGGTACCACCGAAGCATGGTTCGCTATCGTCGGTCCGGATTGGAAGGGTACGCTGCCGGCGCGAGCGCAGCGGATCGATGCCCCCACCAATATGGTCTGGCTAATCGGCCGGACGCAAACCAACAATGCCAGCGATTATCCGTTTGTACATGCCATTCAAAGAGGCTACATCCTGATGCCGCTGAGTCAGTATCCGGACGGCACGCGCGGCGTGAAACCAGCAGCGCCGGCGGGACGGCTCCCGGCCTTTGTGCCTCCGCCTCTCCAGGCGCAGCGGATGAGCACCGTGGATTTTTTCAGAACCTTCGCTGAGCTGCTGGCCAAGAATCCACCGCACGCCGCCGATTCCCCCATCATGCAAGAACTGCAGCGCATCGGGATCGTGCCGGGAAAAGTTTTCCGCCCCGAGGCTCTGGGCGAGGACGGAATCAAGGCACTCGAGCAAGGCGCGGCGGAGACAGCGGCACGCTTGGTCCTCTTAGCGAATCCCGCGAGCAGGCCCGGGAAGAACGGATGGTCCGGCTTCGGTGGAAAGGTGGGCCGGTACGGAACGGACTACGCCGCGCGAGCCGCGGTCGCAAGAGTCGGCTTGGGCGCGCTCCCGCCCGAGGACGCACTCTACATCAACTGCCAGCAGGACTCCGGCGGCCTTCCACTGGATGGTTCGCATCGATATGTTCTGCATTTTTCGAAGGCCGAGATTCCGCCCGTGCGAGCCTTCTGGTCGGTCACGATGTATGGAGAAGACGGCTACTTCATCGCCAATACCGTCCACCGCTACGCCATCGGCGATCGCGATCCATTGAAATTCAATGCCGACGGTTCGCTGGATCTGCACATTCAGCGCGAAGCGCCCGGTGAAGAACGGGATCGTAACTGGCTGCCTGCTCCGGCGGAGAAATTCAACCTCACTCTTCGCCTCTACTGGCCAAGCGAGGAAATTCTGAACGGGACCTGGGCGCCGCCGCCGGTTGTAAGGCGGGACGAGCAAGCGCAAAATAGAAACTAATGGCTCCCAGAATTCTCCTCTGCATCTTAGCGGCAGCCGGTTGGCTGAGCAGCGCCGACAAGTATGAAGGTCCCAAGCCCCCCAAGCCGGACGTGCCTTTCTTATTGCACGCCACTAGTCTGGTGGAAACGGAAGCAGTGCAAGCTCGCGAAGAGAATCGCAAGAACGAGACCATTTTCGTCGTCTCCGGCGCTTCATCACCCGCGCGCACTCCCCTCGCGGAACCGATTTTCATCATCGAGGCCAAGCAGATCGTACCGGATCGTATGGAGTTGTACCGGTTCGAAGTCAAGAACGGCAATCGCGAAGTTTCGATGGCCACCGGAAAACGCAAGGGCGGCGGACCGCGGTCGCTGCACCTGATGGTCACGCCGCTCGACAATCACCTGTACAAAATCGAAGCCAACGAGCAGTTGGAAAACGGCGAGTACGGGCTAACGCCCAGCGGCGACAATCGCGTGTTCTGCTTCCAAGTGTACTAGCCCGTTGCCTACTACTCGACGCTCGCGTGAACTTCGCCCTTCTTGCGTAGCGGGACTTCCTTGAGAAAAATGTTCACCGCCACGGCAACCAGCATCAGAAATGCACCCACCGTGAAAATGGCGTGCAAGCCTTGCACCAGCGCAATCTTCACATTCTCGAAAAGCTTGTGAAGCAGTTGCACGCCGCCGGGGAACTGGCTGAACTGCGCTTCCAGCCGAGGGCGAATTTGCATCAACAATAACGGATTGTTGAATGGCGTGAGCGCCATCGCGGGCGTCCCGGGCGGAATGTCCCTTTCAAACCGATGGTGGTACATGCTAAGCAAAACCGAGCCGAACACGGCGACTCCAAGAGTCGCGCCGATCGACCGAAAGAATTGTGTCGAAGCTGTTGCCGCTCCCATTTGCGCCTTGGGCGCCACGTTCTGCACCACCAGCGTGTAAATCGGCTGCATCAGTCCGATGCCAAAGCCGGCGATGATCATGTTGCGAATCACTTCCAAATGCGTGGTGTGTTCATTCATCGCCGCCAGCAGAAACATGCCCAGCGTGGCCAGCAACGATCCCACAATAGCGACCATGCGATAGCGTCCGGTCTTCGAGACGATGCCTCCGGATGCCATGCTCGCCGCCACCGCTCCGAGCAGCAGAGGCGTCAGCAGCGAACCCGATCGCGTTGCCGAAATTCCCAAAACTCCTTGCATGAACAGCGGAACGTAGAGAATCATGCCGAACATTCCGATGCCCAGTACAAACACGGCGATCGATGACACGACAATGATCGGATTGCGAAAGAGTCCCAAAGGCAGCACCGGCTCAACAGCCCGGCGTTCGACTATCAGGAACGCAACCAACATCACCACCGCGATGCCAAGCAGCGATACTACTCGTTGCGAGCCCCATCCATAATCGGTAACCCACGTGAGCGCGAGCAGCAAGGGAACCAGGCACGCTGTAAGCGTGAACACTCCCCACCAGTCGATTTCGCGGCGCACGCCATGCGGCCGGAAGTAAGGAAACTCAACCAGAATTGCCGCGGCCGCCAGTGCGCCGACGGGAAGATTCACGTAGAAGGTCCATCGCCATGAGAATTGATCGGTGATCCATCCACCGAGGGTAGGTCCGAAGATCGAGGCGAGTCCCCACACGGCGGCGAAGAGCCCCTGGAACTTGGCGCGCTCGGCCGGCGCGAATATGTCGCCGATGATCGTGAACAGTAGTCCGATGATGACCCCGGCCCCCAGTCCCTGCACGCCGCGAAACACGATGAGTTGCGTCATTCCGTCGCCCGGCATCCAGTGGAAGTCGCCGGCCCCGCCGCAAAATGCCGAAGCGATCACAAAGAGAATGTTCCCGGCCAGGAAAAACCATTTTCGGCCGTATATGTCGGATAGCTTGGCGAAGATTGGAACCGCGATCGTGGATGTGAGCAGGTAAGCGGTGGTCACCCACGGGTATCGGTCAAAGCCATTCAACTGCGCGATAATCCGCGGCATCGCGGTACCGACAATGGTCTGATCGAGAGCGGCGAGAAGCAGCGCCAGCAGGAGACCGGTCAGCGTGCCGGCAAGTTGTCGCGGCGAGAGATTGTGAAGACCCGCACGCTCGGTCTCCGCAGAGCTGGACATCTACTCATTGTATGTGGCGCACGCACTCCTGCGTGCCGCGTTCACACTCGTGTGAACGCCTCCGGGAAGTCTCCTACCCCATGCTAGAGTGAATCACGGCAAAGCATGAAGCACGTCCTGGCAGTTAGCACACTGCTCGCTCTCTTCCTCTTCTTCTCGCTTCAGCTCGTCTCCCCCGAGCCTTATTCCTACGACGAAGCCGACTACATGTACGCCGCCTCGCTCGGGTTCTGGGCCAACTACACAGACACGCCCGCGCTTCCCTTGGTCGATTTTCTAAAAGCCGGCCTCGCCCAACGAAACCAGTCCGGCCAACGGCAGGAGCTCTCTCAACTCATTCGCCGCAGCAACGATATGGTCTTCTATCGCCACTGGCATGGACCGCTGTATCAGTATTTATTGATTCCCGTCTCTCGCCTGCCACTCGATGAGCGGCGCGTGCGCTCAGCAATGCTCGCGATTCCGGTCGCCAGCGTCATCGCCGCATACCTGGGGTGCCTGTGGCTCATACCAGGAACGAGCGGAATGCTGGCCGGACTGCTAAGCAGCGTGCTGGTCTTGTCCAGCCATGCAGTCGCTTGGCCCAACGAACTGAGTCCTCACCAGCTCTTCGCGCTGTGCTCATTATGTTTTCTGTGTGTGCTCGCGAAGGCCGTCCTGAGCGGGCGTGAGATCCATTGGTACGTCGCATCCGCGATCGCGGGGCTTGCATTCTGCACCATGGAAATCGCCCTCGTGTTGATGCTGACGTTCGTGATCGCGGCCTGGTTCGAACGCCGGCGCCTCGCCGCCGGGTGGCTCTTCGCCGG
>JBGPSX010000359.1:0-4516 GCA_041490325.1 Bryobacteraceae bacterium
CACAGATGAAGCAAGCCGCCGCGCAAGGCGCCTACATCGAATTTGTCTACAACGCGCTGATCGGGCCGAACAAGATGTTCGAGATCGCGGAATACGTGGATGCGCTTCGTCAGGCCGGCGTGGAGCATTGCATTCTGTCGAGCGATCTCGGCCAAGCCGGCAATCCGCTGCATCCCGACGGACTGGCGGCATTCTTCGCGGATCTCAAGAAGCACGGCTTCACGGACGCCGAAATTGCGCGAATGTCGCAAGTGAATCCAGCGCGACTGCTGGGCCTGCCGTGACTGCGTTATACTTTTTCAACCAATGTGGCGACACAACTACACACCTCTCAACGGAAGTTTGCTCCTATCATCGGCGGTTGCCGCGTTGCCGATCTTCGTTCTGCTGTTCCTGCTGGGCGTGAAACGAAAGCCGGCCTGGATCGCCGCACTCTCGGGGCTCGCGGCCACTGCGCTGGTGTCTCTATTTCTGTACCGCATGCCGGTTACCCAAGTGGTCGCCGCTACTGCTTACGGCGCCGCGTTCGGACTGTTCCCGATCGGCTGGATCGTGATCTGGGCCGTGCTGCTCTACCGGCTCACGGTGGAGACCGGAAAGTTTGAGGCGATCAAGTATTCGCTCGGAAGTCTCACGCAGGATCGGCGGCTGCAAGCCCTCCTGATTGCATTTGCTTTTGGAGCGTTCCTGGAAGGAGCGGCGGGCTTCGGGACGCCGGTGGCGGTGGCCGCGGCGATGCTGGCTGGGCTCGGATTTTCGCCCTTCTATGCGGCTGGCATTTGCCTGCTCGCGAATACTGCGCCGGTCGCGTTCGGATCGATCGGCATTCCCGCGATTACTTTGGCCGGAATCACCGGACTGCCTCTAGATCGGCTGAGCGCCGGCATCGGTCGCATTTGCGCGCCGGTCTCGCTGTTTATTCCTGGATACATCGTGTTCGTAATGGGAGGCTGGAAAGCGTTGTCAAGCGTATTCCCGGCGGCGCTGGTCTGCGGCGTTTCGTTTGCGGGCATGCAGTTCCTGGTGTCGAACTATCTAGGGCCGCAACTGACCGATCTCATCGGATCGTTGACAGCGATCGTCGCACTGATCGTGCTGTTTCTGGTTTGGAAGCCGAAGGATGCCGACACCACTGCCAATCCTCTGCCGGACACAGGCGTCCGACCCACCGCCGGGCAAATCTTTCTGGCCTGGAGCCCCTATCTCGTGTTGGTGGTTTGCGTGTTGCTGTGGGGTTGGAAGCCGATGCAAACGTGGTTGAATACGATGACTGTGCCGATCCAGTGGCCCTGGCTGCATAATCAGATCGCACGTATCCCACCGGTGACGACGAAGATTTCCCCGTATGCCGCGATCTTCAATCTCAACTGGTTCGCCGCGTCCGGCACGGCTTGCATGATCTCAACCATACTCTCAGCCGCGGTGTTAGGAGTCTCGCCCGGCCGTTTCTTACGACTGCTGGGCAGCACGCTGCGGCAGCTTGCGCTTTCGCTGGTCACGCTGGCTGCGGTTCTCGGTCTCGCGTTTCTGATGAACTATTCGGGCGCAACCGGCACGCTGGGACTCGCATTCGCCGCGACGGGCTTCATGTTTCCGTTCTTCAGCGCAATTCTTGGCTGGCTGGGAGTCTTCCTGACCGGCTCCGACACTTCGGCGAATGCGCTCTTCGGTAATTTGCAGGTGGTGACGGCTACGCATCTCGGACTCAATCCGGTGTTGATGGCCGCTTCCAATTCGAGCGGTGGCGTGATGGGGAAGATGATCAGTCTGTCGAGCATCGCCGTCGGCGCGGCCGCGACCGGCATGGCGCCTGATGAGGAAGCCAAGCTATTCCGATTCACATTGCGGCATAGCGTGCTGCTGGCGTGCGTTATTGGGTTGATCGTGATGTTCTACGCTTACGTTGCGCCCGGGTTGCAGCCGTAAGCGGACCACCGCTCCCTTTGGTCACGGCTCGGCTAGGGGCGGGCCGTATCGGATAGCGGCGGTGAATGTCTAGAAATCGAAGTGGTCGATGTTTGACTTCGTGAAGATTAGCGGGAGGCCTAGCAGGACTTGGTCGGCGTTTACTTTAACTGCGCCTAGGCGGCCGGCTCTTAGGCTTGTGTCGCCGCGCTTTAGTGCGCCTTTGCCTAGCGCGTCGGCGGCATAGATGGTCAGGTAGCCGAGATCCGTGGTGTTCCACAACACTACGCTCTCGATTGTGCCTGCATGCACGTAGGGTTTGCACATATTGGGTAATGAGAGGCCTGTGACTTTTACGTCTGTCCGACCGGACTGCTTCACTGCTTCGGCGGCGCCGGGAACGGCCGGGGCTGCGATCGCGACAATGACCTTCATGTTCGGATAAACCTTCAAGAGCGTTTGGGCCTCGGCGAAAGCTCGATCCCGGTCGTCATCGCTCGGACGGACCACGATCAGCTTCAATTCGGGATGCTTCTCCGCGATTCGCTCTTTGATGTAGCGGATCCACTGGTTCTGATTCGCGGCGCTGAGCGCGCCAGTGATGATGGCGAAATCACCTGAACCGCCCAGAATCCTCGAGGCCTCATCTGCCAACGTGTAGCCGATATCCTGCGCGGTACCCTGATTGATCAGAAAATCACGCGCGTCGGGTAACGAGTCGGCATCCCAGGTGAGGACACGAATGCCTCTGCTGCGCGCCTTACGCAATACCGTCGAAATCGCGGCCTGATTTTCGACTGCGACCGCAATGACGTCGACGCCGCGCGTGATCCAACCCTCCACCACCTCATTCTGTTTGGCGGCGTCCAGTTCCGTGGGGCCATCCCAGATCAAATCGACATTCAATTCGCGGGCGGCTTCCTGAGCGCCTTTGAGACAACTGACGAAATAGGGATCGCCCTTGGCTTTCGGCATCATCCCGACTGTGATTCGTTTTCCCGAGGCCGGCGCATCCGGAGCGCCTCGATGAGCAGCTACCAGCCACGCGCCGCCAGCCAGAGCGACCAATGCAGCGGCAATCATCCCTCGCCGGCGCATGCGATCGGCGCCCAGGGTGACAATCAGAAGCAAGCCCGTCAGAATTCCCGTCAGTTCGGCCGGCAACGTGGCCAGCCGAAGCCCGTTCCGCAAGACAACGATCGCGGCCAGTCCCAGCAGCGTTCCCGGAATAGTGCCACGGCCGCCAAAGATCGACGTCCCGCCCAGCACGACCGCCGTGATCGCCGCGAGCTCATATCCGGTTCCCGCATCCGCTTTGGCTTGCCCAAGGTGGGCAACATAGATGATCGCCGCGAGCGCCGATGCGAAGCCGCTCAGTAGATAAACCAGGCTGACTCGCGAATTGACTGGAAGGCCCGCCCAGCGCGCGCCCTCCGGAGAGAATCCGATCGCGTACAGCGCGCGTCCGATCACCGATCGGCGCATCAGAAGATCGGTTCCGATGACGGCGAGCACCAGTATCAGAGCTTGTGGAGGCACGATTCCACCGATGTATCCCTGGCCCAGATACAAGAACCCGGCCGGAAATCCGGTGAAACTGTCGAGCCCGCCGGTGATGCCTTCGGCCAATCCTCGGAACAGTGAATAAGTGCCGAGCGTTACGATCAGCGGCGAGACCTTCAGGCGTGCGATCAGCAGCGCGTTCAAGCCTCCGCCCGCCAGTCCCACGGTGAGCGCCGCCGCTGCTGCCATTTCGACGGAGAATCCGAAGTCGCGCCAGAGTTTTCCGAAGACCACCGCGGCAAGCCCCATCATGGAACCAACCGAGAGGTCGATGCCGCCCGTCACGATGGCCGGAGTCAAGCTCAGCGCCAGCAGGCCCAGTTCGGCGCTCAGGCGAACGATCTCGAAGGCATTCGCACCCGTGAAAAAGTTCCGCCCGATGAAGCTGAAGACAAGGATCTCAATCAGCAACAGGCCGAACAGCACTCGCCAGTGCAAGCCTCCGGTCATTTTCTGCCCGTAAAGCGATCGATGGCGACGGCAGCGAGGATGATGGCGCCTTGAAAGGCCTTTTCCCAAAACGCGCTGACGCCGAGAAAAGTGAGCGCTGGTCCGATGACTCCGAGGAGCGCCACGCCCAGCAGCGTGCCCGACAGAGTTCCCCGCCCGCCGTTAATCGACACGCCACCCACCACGACGGCCGCGATCGTTTTCAATTCCAGGCCGACGCCGGCGTTGCTTTCCAGATCGCTGAAGCGGATAGAATTCAGCAGCGCGGCCACGCCCGTCAGCGCGCCCATCCACACAAAGGCGCCAAAGACGATTCGACGCGTGTGAATGCCGGCGAGGCGGGCCGACTCGCGATCGGAACCAGTGGCATACACGGCGCGCCCGGCCGCGAGATAGTGCATGCCCCATGCGCACAGTAAGAAAAGACCGCCGGCGATCAGGATGATGAGCGCCCGTCCCCCGCTCTGGCCGAGACCCATCCACTGAAAGCTGCGCGGCAGATTTTGCACCCATTCGCCGCCGGTGGCCCAACGCAGGCTGTCGCGCAACACCACCATGCTCGCCAGCGTTACCACGATGGATGGAATGCCGGCTAGTC
>JBGPSX010000360.1:0-4511 GCA_041490325.1 Bryobacteraceae bacterium
CATCCTGGACGGCGCCTACAATACCGACCGCAACGTGTTTGCCATCGCTGTTGTTCCTTTAATGGAAACCGTCTCAGAGTTTCGGATACAGACGGGACTCGCCACGGCCGAGTTCGCGCAGTCGGGTGGCGCTGTTGTGGACGTTGTCACTAAGTCGGGCAGCAAGGCGTTTCATGGAAACCTGTTCGAGTTTTGGCGGAATGAGGCGACCGACGCCCGAGGATTCTTCGAGACGGCTGGTTCGCCACGGGCTATCTTCCGGCAGAATCAGTACGGCGCGACGCTGAGCGGTCCGCTGGCGCCGTCGACGTTCTTCTTTGGGTCTTACGAGGGGCTGCGGTCATTGTCTGCAAGTACAACTCAGCATTTGGTGCCCGATGCTGGTGTCCGAGGCGGCAATTTCGCCGGGCGATCGAAGATCTTCAATCCTTTTAATGTTGATGCATCGGGGCGGCCGCAGCCATTTGCGGATAACGTCATCCCGGCCAGCCGCATTGATTCTGCCGTCGCAAAGTATCTGGCGCAGTATGAGCCGTTGCCGAACGCAGCGCTAACGACCGGCAGCAACTATATCGATTCGACGCCCAGCCGGGATCATGTCGACAATGGCTCAATGCGAGTGGATCGGGCTTGGGGTCAGCACAGCCGGCTTTTCACGCGCTACACGATCAACGACGATCGCGCACTGCTGGCGGGTTCGTTTCCGGAGCTGCCGACTTCGGAAACTCTGCGCGCTCAACAAGCGGCCGTGGGTCACAGCTGGGCGGGAGCGTCCTGGGTGAATGAGACGCACTTTTCTTTCACGCGGCTGCGCGTTTTCGATCTTGCCGCGAGTTCGTCCGGCACGAATGTGCTTGCGAACCTGGGGATCGGCGGCTTTCCGGACAATCCGTTTACCTTCGGCCTGCCTGCTATCACTGTGACCAACTTCGATACCGTGCAAGACTCGCGAAGCGTTCCTCAAATGCAACGCGACAACACGTGGTATTTCTCGTCGAACTTCTCCCGAACAACGGGACGGCACACTTGGAAGACTGGCTTTCAATTCACGCACTTCACCATGGCGTATCTGCAGAGCTTGTACGCGCGAGGTAATTTCACATTCAACGGAGCGTACACGCAGGATCCTGCAAGTCCTGGCAACACTGGGGACGCGTTCGCGGACTTTCTGCTGGGATTTCCCTCGCAAACCCAACGGCAGGCCGGAGTCGCGCAGGCATATCTGCGACAGAACACCTACGCTACCTTCATCGAGGACGATTGGAGGATCACGCCGCGCATCACGATCTCCGCCGGCGTGCGTTACGAGTATGTTGCGCCGTTCAGCGAGGACCGCGGCGGGCTGCTGAACCTGGACTATTCCACGTTGCCAAATGCACCGGTACTCCGGCATGTCGGCACAGTGACGGAACCCGAACGGCGCGATTTCGCACCGCGCATCGGATTGGCTGCGCGGCTGCCACGATTGTTCGCCGGTTCGGGCGATAACGTGTTTCGCGCCGGCTACGGAATCTACTACAGTCCGGAGATCGCAGTTGAGGCGTACAACTTGTTGCGCAATGGCGTGCGCACGGAACTGAATACTCCGAGCGGTCCAAAACCGGTGCTTACGTTTGAAAACGGATTTCCGCAGACCGGTTCAACGGGTTTTCCCAGTTACTTCGGAATCGATCGGACGGCGCCGATTCCGTACGTGCAGCAGTGGTCGGCGAACTTCCAACATGAAGCGCCGGGCAATGTGCTGGTGGAACTCGGGTATGTTGGGACCAAAGGGACGAACCTGGCGCTGTTCCGCCGCTTCAACACTCCGGCGCATGTGGAGACTGGAGAAAATCTTCCGCCACGAGCGGGCGATCTGCAATCCCTGCGGACATTCCCGAGTCTGGGCCCGTTGTTTCAAGTGCAACACATTGGAAATTCGATCTATCATTCACTGCAGGTCAAGGCCGAGAAGCGATTCGCGAAACGCATTTCGTTTCTGGGAAGCTTTGTGTGGGCCAAGTCGATTGACAATTCGGACACGCAGATTCCGGGGTTGTTTGCGAGCTTTGGTGCGCAGGATGAGCGGAACTTGCGGCTGGAGCGGGGACTGTCGTTCTTCGATATCCGGCGCAGGCTGAGCGGGGGCTTTCTCTATGCCATACCGTCCGCGGGCGCGTGGACACCGGTTTTTGGGAACTGGCAGTTGAGCGGCACGCTTACATTTCAGGATGGCACGCCGGTGAATCCTGTCTACTTCTCTAGAGACTTTGCGAACTCGGGCACGCCGAATCGGCCCAACGTCGTGCCGGGCCAATCGGTGAATTTGCCCAGCGGGGAACGCAGCGCCAATCGTTTTTTCAACACGAATGCATTCTCGACGCCTGCGCCGTTCACGTTTGGCAACGCGGGGCGGGACACGTTGCCGGGTCCGGGAAACGCAGTGATCAACGCAGCGTTGACGCGCCAATTCAGCGTGGGCGAGGGCAAGACCATTCAATTCCGGGCTGAGACTTTCAATCTGACGAATCATCCGAACATCGGAATCCCAGGGCCATATCCGGACTTCGGCCCGTTCTTCGGCAAGGCGTTTCAGGCCGGAAGTCCACGGCGCATGCAATTTGCTCTAAGATTCGATTTCTGACGCGATTCAAAGCCAACATACCTGTTCATGCTCGTGCGATCGTGGACGCGCTCTGCTTTCAGTCGCCTGGCTACGAGCTGCTGGCTCGACTGACTGAAGAGGATTGGAAGAAGGCGCTCAAATTCACCGATCGCACGCAATTGACGCTGCCGCTCGGGCTGAGCTGCCGTGAACACTTGCCCGATTGGGTACGGTCGCGCATCGATGGCAATCTCAGGAACACGGCTCAACGGTGGGAGCGGATCAAAACGACTTATCGCGATCTGGCGGCAGCGCTGGCGCAGGCGGGTTTAGAGTTCGTCGTGCTGAAAGGCTTCAGTCATTGTCCGCGTTTCGTCCGCGATCCACGGCATCGCTGGCAAGGCGATATCGACTTGTTGCTTCCTCGGGAGCAAGCGCGTCAGGCGTTTCAGGTCGCGACGCGATTGGGTTACGAGCCGATTACTCCCGGCGACGAACATCCGCTCAATCATTTGCCGACGCTGATTCGCAAGACCGGATGGCAATGGCGGGGCGAAGATTTCGATGTCGATATTCCGATTTCGATCGAGCTGCACTTTCAGCCTTGGCACAAGGAGAACGAACGGTTCGGGCCCTCGGGACTCGAGCAATTCTGGGAACGCCGGCAGGAGCGGGAAGTGGAAGGCCTGGCGTTTGCCGGGCTTCACCCGGCGGATGAAGTTGGAAATGCCTCGCTGCATTTGCTGCGGCATCTGCTCCACGGTAACCTTCGGCCATCGCACGTCTATGAATTGGCGTGGATGCTGCATCAGAGCGCGGAGGACGTTCGATTTTGGAATGGCTGGCATGGCGCGCACCATGAATCGCTGAGGAGAATCGAGGCGATTTGCTCGGCACTGGCCCAGCGTTGGTTCGATTGCCGTTTGCCTCAAGCGGTGAGCGACGAGGTCGCGTGCTTGCCCCTGGACGTTCAGCGATGGTTGGACATGTTCTCCGCGTCTCCGCTGGCTGGAAAGTTCCGGCCGAACAAAGACGAGCTGTGGCTGCACTGGAGTTTGCTGGATTCTCGTGCCGCGCGTCTGGATGTGGCTCGGCGGAGGTTGTTGCCCGAACGCTTGCCTGGTCCGGTGGATGCCGTCCACGTGGCGGAGCGGGACCTTACCTGGCGGACGCGTTTGCGCAGCCGGTGGCGATATCTGCGATTCGCATCCCGGCGCGCGTCGCACCATCTGCTGGCTCTGGCTCCGACAGCCTGGAGCGGATTGCGATGGTTCATCAGCGGCCTTGAATTGGGTCCGCAATTCTGGCGGTTCTATTTTTCCGAAGCCTTCTACGACTTCGGAATGTTTGTGTTCTTTTTTCTCTACAACCTTTACCTGTTGCGGCTCGGGTTTCGTGAGGATTTCCTCGGTCTTATGTCGGGACTGATGACTGCTGGCAGCGTGGCCGGATCGATCCTGTCCGTATTCGTCATGCAGCGCTTCGGAATTCGCCGAACTCTGATGGCCGGATTCGCGCTGACGGCCATAGTATCGGCGTTGCGCGTGACGGTGACTTCTTCCTCAGTGTTGCTAGCTCTCGCGCCGGTAGCCGGGTTGGTTGCATCGGCGTGGCCGGTGGCGCTGGCGCCGATGGTCGCATCGGTGACAACCGAGAAGAGCCGCGCGTTCGGGTTCAGCTTCACTTGCTCGGCGGGAATTGCGATGGGGATCTTCGGGAATCTGGTGGCTGGCCGTCTTCCGGGCTGGTTTTCGCACTTGCCGGGCTTCTCAGAGAGTACCGCTGCTTACCGCGGCGCCTTGCTGGTTGGATGCGGCATTGTGCTACTCGCCCTGTGGCCGCTCTCGCGAGTGAGGGCCGATCCGGCGCCACCAACCGCGCGCGCACTGCGACGGCCGAGCCCAAGGACCGCGCGCTTCTTGATTGC
>JBGPSX010000361.1:0-4485 GCA_041490325.1 Bryobacteraceae bacterium
AAACCATTCGAGTCCCTGGGATACAAACAGGCCATCGAAGTCATCGAAGGCCGCAGCACCGAAGAGCAGGCGGTGGAATCGACGCAGCTTGAAACTCGCCGATACGCGAAACGCCAGACTACCTGGTTCAAGAAGGAACTTCACGTGCACTGGCTGCACGGATTCGGAAACGATGCAAATGTGGAGCGTGAGGCACTCGCCATCGCTCAAAACGAAATTCAGCAATACTAATTCAGGTACTTTTTTTCTCAACTTTTCGGAACACAAATCCATCTCATTCGTATAGGTATGTGAAAGCTGGAAACGTCTAAGTTGAGGAGTTACAAACGTGATTAAGAAATTAATAGGTGGATTTGCATTAGTTGCTCTTTCAGTGGCCAGCGCCGCGACAAGCTACAAGGTGACGTTCTACGAGCCCGTCACAATCAATGGCGCCAAGCTCAAGGCTGGAGAGTACAAGGTCGAGGTGCAGGGCAGCACCGCCATTATCAAGCAAGGCAAGACTGTGGCGGAAACGCCCGTCAAGGTTGAGAATGAGGAGCAGAAATTCGCGACCAACTCGGTCCGCATGGTGGGCGGGCAGGTGACTGAAATTCGAGTGGGCGGAACTCACACACGGTTAGTTTTTGACAAGACAGGCGACGCGACGAACTGATGTAGACGGACCGCGTCCTACATCTCCCTCCCGGCGGCAGAAATTCATACTGCCGCCGATATCTTTTCGCGGCGCGATAAGATAAATGCGTGAGGCATCTTGTTGTCGCATCCGTTTGGCTGGTTTCTTTTGTTGTAACCGCGCGCGCCGATACTTATTTAGTCCTGCCGTTTTTCAATCTCTCTAAGAACTCCAACCTGGATTGGATCGGCGAGAGCTTGGCCGAATCGCTGCAGGAGGGCGTATCGACCGAAGGCCTGGTGGCGCTCGATCGGGACGATCGCATCGAGGCCTATCGGCGGTTGTCTGTTCGTCCTTACCAGTTGCTAACGAAAGCGTCAGTCATCAAAATCGGTCAGGAACTGGACGCTGAACTGGTAATCTTTGGACAATTCGACGTCAAGCCGGCGTCCGACTCGGCCTCGAAAAGTCGAGGATCGTTGCAAATTACAGCGCACATTCTCGATCTCCGGCGTGCGCGGCAAGGGCCCGACTTTCGCGAAGCGGGGACGTTGGAGGACCTGGCGGCGCTCCAGGATCATCTGGCGTGGCAGACGGTACAGTTCTTGAAGCCTCAGGGCGCGCCTTCGGAGGCGCAGTTCCGGAAACAGCACCCCACGGTTCGCGTGGATGCCATAGAGAACTATGTACGCGGCCTGATGTCCACAAGCGCGGAAGCGAAGCATCGCTTCTTCACGCAGGCCGCCCGGCTCGATTCGCACTATTCGCAGCCGTGCTTCCAACTGGGACGCCTCTTGTGGGGCAAGAAGGAATACAAAGCGGCGGGTGAATGGTTTCAGAAAGTACCACGCGCCGATTCCCATTTTCATGAGGCGACATTTTTTCTCGGTTTGTCGCGTTACTACAGCAGCGATTTCCCTGGTGCGCAGAGCGCATTTCTGTCCGTGGCGCGCGTGGTTCCCTTGAGCGAGGTATACAACAACCTGGGCGCCGCGCAGTCGCGCTCGAATCTGCCGGATGCGCTCGAGAATTTTCGCAAAGCTTTGGAGGGAGACGAAAACGATCCGGCTTATCAATTCAACGTCGGCTACTCGCTCTGGAAGAGCGGCAACTATCCAGCCGCGGCTGAGAATTTCCGCGCTGTTTTGTCACAGGATCCGCACGACGCACAAGCCAGCCTGCTGCTTGCCCGCGCGGAGAAACGCGACGGTCCTCGACCCGGTGATCCGCGCACCGAAGGCTTGGAGCGCGTGAAAACCAACTACGAGGAAAGCGCCTATTTACAGTTGAAGGCGGCGCTTCAACCCGGTAAACCTTGACATTGTTTGGTGACCGTTGATGTGCCAGACGCCAAGCGAAAATCCGGAACAGTTATAATCCAGAAAGCTCATGCTCGAAGCGTTCGGTTTATCCGATCCTGGTTGCGTCCGTCAAAATAACGAAGATACTTATCTGTTGTCGCCGGAGACAGGCCTATACCTGGTCGCCGATGGCATGGGCGGCGCACAGGCCGGCGAGCACGCATCCCAACTCGCCGTCGACACGGTGGCATCTTTCATCGCTAGCGCCAGCCAGACGGATGCCGAAACGCTGACGCGCGCCTTCCACGAAGCCAACAATCGTGTGATGGACGCGGCCGCCGGCGACGCGCGCCTGGAAGGTATGGGTACAACCCTTGTCGCGGCGCTCGAAAACGGCGCCGATCTTCTAATCGCGAGCGTGGGCGATAGCCGCGCGTACGTCTACGATGGCAACGAACTGACCAGCATTACCGAAGACCAGACCTGGGTCCACGAAGTGGGACGGCGGCTGGGCATCGATGAGATCAGTCTGCGAACGCATCCAATGCGTCATGTCTTGACCATGGCGATCGGCGTCAGCCCCGAGCTGCGCGTGCATTCCTACGCGGTGAAAACCCAGCCTGGCGTTATGATCCTGCTTTCGAGCGACGGTCTGCACGGTGTCGTAGACCAGGGCACGATGGCGAAGGCGCTGGCGGGCAACGGCAGCCTCGAATCGAAGTGCCAGCGCTTGATTGAAGATGCCAAACAGGCCGGCGGCCCCGACAACATTACGGCCATCATTCTCAGAGCCCGCTAGAGATACACCGTATGTTGGTCAGATGCTTTTGAAACCGCTCCCTTTGGTCGCGGCTCGGCTAGGGATACTGCCGCTAGCCGTGACCAAAGGGAGCGGTTTCAAATAATCGTCTGGTGGGCTGAACTCCCAGAAGGATCGGTCCGCGATCACTTGACGTTGTACTTGAAAGCAAACTGCAGCCGGATCGCGAGCCCTTTATACTCCGCGGGAAGCGGCGGGAACGGCACCGATGCGCTGATGCCCGCTACGGCCGCTTTGTCGAGCGCCTGCGATCCTGACGGCGTCGCAATGACGAGTTTTGGAACTTGCCCGTCACGATCGATCACGAATTGAAGCAGCGTGACGCCGCGGTTTCCGAGCCGGGCACTCTCGGGAATTACAGCGAACCAGTTGAGACGCACGCGCGCGAGCACCTGCCGCAAGTAAGGCGTGAAATCGATGCCCATCGGATCGCTGAGCAGTTCCAATCGGCCGCCGGGACTGGCGGGCGCGGTGGGCAGTTGCGGAATCTCGGGCATGTCCTCCACCACAGGTTTGCTCTGTCCGGCGCCATGCACGACGTCGCGGACGGCTTGTTCCACGGAGGCCTTTGGCACTTCGATCTTCGCCTGACCCGGACTCTTCTCGTAAGTGGGCCCATTGCGCCCCGGGGTCTCGAAGGCGAGCTTAGGCTTCTCCTCGGACTGGATCTGCGGCGCCGGCGCATTGGGCGTGCCCGCCGTGGCTGGCAGCGCAAACCGCTGATTGGTGGCCGTCTCGATCTTCGGCGGCTCGGGACGCGGTTGCTGGACCGGCTCGGGAGGCGCGGGATTCTGAGGAATGGGCGGTCTGAATCTTCGCACGGCCGGCGCTGGCGGTAACCGCTCCTGGGGCGCCGGGCGCGGCTTTATGTCTTCCACGCTGAGTTCCTTGGCAACCTTGTCCTTGTTTGGCGCCTTCTGCGTAAGATCCTTGGGCGGGGCAAACAGAGGCGTCACGTGATGGATGTTACTCGCGATCTCGGTGGCGCGCCTCGGTTGCGGCGTTTCGAGCGACCCGATCCCATAGCCGAATAGGAACAGGAAAATGTGAACGATCACCGAACCAATAATTGCGGGAATCCAGCGAGGCGAACCAATAGCCTCATCCCAATCCAGCAGGAGATTCGGGCCGGAATCCGCGTCAGCACCCATGATGGCGTGAGTAAGAGACGTCCAACGCTACTCGGAAGTTGCTATGTAAGCGATTGAATCCGCTGCGCGACTAGCTCTGCGTGCGTTTCAATCTTAGCAAGAATAGCCAGCGCGAGATCGAGCGCCCGCAATCCATCCTCGCCGGAAACGAGCGGCTGGGTGCGGTTCCGAACGGCATTCAAGAAGGATTCGATCTCTAGCGCCAGCGGTTCACTCTTGGTCACCGGAAGCGGCTGGAAGCCGATCTGCTGGTTGCCGGATACGGTGAACGCCACTGCCTCCTGCTTTTGGTAATCGAGCGAAATGTATTGGTGTGGCTGGAACAGCCTCAGTTTGCGCACTCGTTCGGTGGATACGCGGCTGGCGGTGAGGTTCGCAACGCATCCGCCGGCAAAAGCGAGGCGCACGTTGGCGATGTCGACCTTGTCTGAAAGAATGGACAGTCCGGCCGCGCGAATTTCTTCCAGTTCCGCGTCCACGAGGTCCAGCAGGATGTCGAGATCGTGAATCATGAGGTCCAGTACAACGTCGATGTCGAGACTGCGAGGGCTGAACAAACTCAGGCGATGAATCTCGAAAAAGAGCGGAAGCTTCACC
>JBGPSX010000362.1:0-4473 GCA_041490325.1 Bryobacteraceae bacterium
CTGCTTGAGGAGACGGTCGGCGACATCCGCAAGGCTCTCTGGATTCTGATGGGCGCGGTTGGGTTCGTTTTGCTGATTGCGTGCGCGAACGTAGCGAACCTGCTGCTGGTACGGGCTTCGGCGCGGGAGAAGGAGATCGCGATCCGTACCGCCCTGGGCGCGGGGCGCTTTCGGCTGATCCGTCAAATGCTCACCGAGAGCGCTTTGCTGGGCGTGCTGGGCGGCGTGGCTGGGCTTCTGCTCGCGCATTGGGGCTTGAAGGCGCTGATTACATTGTCAGCGGCCAGTTTTCCACGAGTGGGATCGACGAAAATCGACATCGCGGTGCTGGCGTTCACAATCGCCGTCGCGATCGGTACGGGAATCCTGTTCGGACTCGCCCCGGCATTGGCGGCATCGCGCGGCGTCACACAGAAGGTGTGGCGTACGCATGCTTGACCGTGATGAAACTTTTCTGGAAGACCGCTCCCTTTGGTCACGGCTCGGCCAGCAGCTATAATCGCTAGCCGAGCCGCGACCGCAGGAAGCGGTTTGAGTGAATATTTCATCACCCTCATTCTTGTAAACGGGCCGTGCCGACAGCGCACTAGCTTCGCTGGCTAATCTGAAACGGCCAGTTCACCGGGGACGATGGGGCGGGTGCGCGGCAGGATTCCGCGGCGGGCCAGGACACCGACTGCCACGAAGATGCCAGTGAAGACCACTAGCTTGAACGCATCCATCGCGCGCGTGTGCGGCAAAGTCTTCCAAAGAATCCCCAGCACCGGCTGCGCAATGCAGGACGCCCATACCGAGCCATAGAAATAGCGCCGCTCGTGGCCTTCCCCTTTGGTGGATAACCGGACGCGGGGCAATATCGCGAGGGCGCCCAGTGTCCAGATGGCGATGGCGATCGGGAAATAGCCGTACTGATAAATCTGCTTCAGCCGCCACGCCCCGGTGGCGACGGCTACGGCGAGCCCCGCGAGATTGAGAACCGCGAACGCTATGACGATGCTCCACGCAAACGTGTAACAGATCCGCCGATACAGGGGATTGGGTTTGTCCTCGACGAACCGGATAATGTAGGGCCGCGGCTCAACGCCGGGCAGCCTCCCTCGCAGTCCAGCCAGTCCGGTTCCCAATATCACGAGTCCAAGCCAGATCAACTTGCGCTGATCGAAGCCGTGTTCGAGCAGTTCGAAAGTGGATGGACCCGGAGCGAGGAAAACGACAAAAATCCAAATGGGCCAGTGCGCCAGCCGGTAGAGCGGCTTGTTGCGCTCGCGGATTTTGCGAGCGCTCGCAAGCTCAACTCGTGCAGCAGCGCTCACACACTTTCAACCTGACTACTGCTTGCCAGTGGCCGGCGGCTTAGCCGGTGTGGCCGGGGCCTTCGTTGGAACAGGGGTTGCCGGGGCCAGGGACGTCTTGGGCGCAGCCGGGGCGCTCATCGCCGTGGCGCTCTTGTCGTAAAGCTCGATGATTTCCTTGGTGATGTCGATGCTCGGCGAAGCGTACAGGATTGGACTCTGCTGCGAGCCCACGTCGACAACCATGGTAAAGCCGTTGTCGCGAGCGTACTTTTCGACCACGGCCATGATCTTCTGGCCCAGTTGCTGGAGCAGCCTCTGCTGATCCTGGTCGAGCTCGGCTTGCGCGTCTTCGATATCGCGCTGCAGGCTCTTCTTCTTGGACTCGATATCCTTGTAGAGCTCGTTCTTGGCCGAATCGCTGAGCGTGCTGGCGCCTTTGCTCAGCTTGTCTTGCAGAGAAGTGATATCGCCCTGTTTCCCCTCGATCTCCTTCTGCTTCGGTCCAGCCTTGGCTTGAAGTTCTTGCGCCGCCTTCTGGCCGTCCTTGGTCGCGATGATCGCCTGCTGAAAGGCGATGACGGCGGTCTTACCGGGCTGGGCTTGCGCGCCCAGCGTCATAGCCAGCGTAAGCGCCGGCCCGATCAGTACTCTCGTGTTCACGATGAAACTCCTAACCCTTGAAATCATTATATTCTACTGTATTCGCGGTCAGAAGGTCCGGCCGATCGAAAAGCGGAAGGTGGAGTGTTTCTCCAACAGAGGGATCGGCTGGCCGACCGAAATAAGTGCGTTGATATAGCTGGCGGTGTTCGGGAAATAGGATCGGTCGGCGGCGATGGGCGGCTCGAGCAAACCTCGGAATACGCTGGGATTGTAGGCCCAATAGAGCCGGAACGGCGCATTGACCACCGGCATGATGACTTGCAACTCGAGGCCGGTAGAGACTCTGGGCTTCTGCGTTCCCTTCGCGATAAACGCATTCCCGGTGAAGCCTGCCTGAGGAAATTGCCCGTTCAACTCATCCAGCCGGCCGGGGTTCAGCTTCAGTTGGCTGGGCAGCGAAAGCTTGTCGATACCGGCGTCGACGAAAGCCGCGAGGTTCACTGGTCCAAAGATAGGAATCCGGTATTCAAAATTCGTGATGACGTTGGTGTCGCCGCCGGGGAATGTGAGCTGGTACACCGGGATGCTTTGGGTCACGTTCACATTCTGGAGCGCGCCGTTGACAAGAATTTTCTGTACGCGCTGCGAGCCATCCACATTGAGCACGTTGACGCGGGCGCTGGTCGGGATGAAAGCGATGGGGCTGATACCCCAGATCTCAAAGCCGCGAATATCGTTCTCGCCGCCCATATAGTAACGCGAGAAGGGCGGCGCTACTTTTCCGCCGTAACCTGTCAAAAAACGCGCCAAGACGTGCATGCCGATCACGTGATTCTTCTTGAGTCCGCCGCGGAAGTACTTGGCATCCAGGGTGGGCTCCAGCGTATTCACATTGCCGCCCAGAACGCTGCCCGCAAACGCGATGGAGAAGAATAGCGACTTTCCGCCGGTGGGATTAATGGGATGGTTGACGCTGTTGTAGGTGTAGGACGGAATTACCTTGCTGGTGCGGATGCCGCTGAGCTGATTCGGGCCTCCGACGCCCTGGAAATCGACAAAGTTGAAGTACGTGGACGCGGCATTGGTCAGGGTGCGGACGTTCGAAATATCGAAGCCATACGTCAAGCCGAGACGCGCGAAGCTGCGCTTCAGCGGGTAAGATATGAACACCGTGCCGCCGTACCCGTTGGTTACGTAGTTGAGCAGGTTGCTGGAACCGAGGGAGTTGAACAGCGGAATGAGATTCTGGCCCGAGAGAATCGACGCTTCGCGGCCCTGATCGTAGCTAAAGCGCTGCGTGTACAACGTGAAACCGGTCTGGATCGGCTTGTCAAACAAATACGGCTCGGTGAATCCGAATTGCACCTGGCGGATACGCGTACCGAGCTGCGAGCTGAGACTCAACGTTTCGCCCAAACCGAGAAAGTTATTGGTGGCGTACGAAAAGCCAATGAAGCTGCCGGCGATTCCGGAGACGCCGCCATTCAGTTGCACCGAGTTCTTGCCGCGCTCCTTCACCTTGAGCGTAATGTCCACCGTATTGGTCTTGGTGTCGCGCTTGATGTCGGCGGCTTCTTCGGCCTTCAGCGGGTCGAAATAACCAAGCTGGTTCAGACGCAGGATGCTCAGCTCCCACATCCGGTTGTTGAAGATCTGGCCTTCATCGATCAGCATTTCGCGCCGGATTACTTTGTCGCGCGTGGTAGTGTTGCCGGAAAAATCGATGCGGCGAACAAAGAACTGGCTGCCTTCATCCACCGAAAGCGAAAGATCGATCAGTTCGGAATTCGGAATCGGCTCGAACGAGGGCTCCACCACGAAATCGATGTATCCGAAGTCGCCGTATAGCTTCCGCATGTTCTCGATGCCTTTGCGCAGTTTGGCGGTGGAGAAGATCTCGCCTTTGGACATTTGAAACAGCGGCGTCATCAGCGCTTCTGGCGTGCGGAAGAACTTCACTCCCGTGAACGTGATGTTGTTGAGGTGATACTTGCGGCCTTCGTCCAGAGTGATGGTGATGTCGGCGCGCGATCCCACTTTGTTGGGCTTAATGAGAGGAATACGGAATCCGGCGCCGCCGACTTTCCGCATCTTGACGTCCGAATCGGTGACGTGCGCGGTGAAGTAGCCGTGCTCCTGATAGAAGACCTGGACCCGGCTCTTATCTTCATCCAGTTTCGTGGAGTCGTAAGTTCGGGCAAACAGGTTCTCGAAAAGAATCGAGTGCGGGATGCCGATCGGCTTCGAGTTCTTCATGGCGCGAATGACGGCGCGGTCGCTGAATACTTTGTTTCCTTCCACCGCGATGTTTCCGACCTTCACCTTGGGGCCTTCATCCACCTTGAATGTGATCTCGAGCGAAGAAGGAGGAACGCGTCGAATCTGGGGCTCCACCTTGGCGTACTGATGACCGCGCTCGGCCAGCATTTCCTGAAGGACGTTCCTGGCGCGCTGTACTTTGTTCGGATCGTACTGAGACTCCACTACCAGACCGACCTTGCGTTCCTTGTAGCGATCCAGGATTTCTGAGACGGTGACTGACTTATTGCCCTCGTACTTGATGGACCGGACCACC
>JBGPSX010000363.1:0-4468 GCA_041490325.1 Bryobacteraceae bacterium
CAACTCACTTACGGTTAATCCTGTGTTGCCCTGGATGCTGGTCTGGCGCAAGATAGAGCAGGAAGGCAGGAATGCAATGAGTGTCTTGCTAAAGCTTTGGAAACGCGAGGACGGCCAGGACATGGTCGAATACGCTTTAATGGCCGCTACGATCGCAGTTGTCATTGCCGGTTTTCTGCCGCCCGCAGTTATGCCCTCGGTCAGCTCGATCTTTTCGAAGGTCTGTAGCAGCTTTGCCATCAGCTAGAGATTGGGACAGTTACCGACTCTGTGCGCTCTTAGAGAGAATGATCGAGCCATTCTAAAAGGGCGGGAACCGGTAACTGTCCGAATCTCTATTCCAGGTACTTCTTCAGATCCGGATGCAATTGGGCTTGGATGCCGGGATCGTTCAGACTCTCACGATCGATCAAGCGGGGCGCCATATCGACAATCTTGGTGACCGGCTGTCCATCGAGATGCCTCACGGCCGTGGTAATGGCTTGATAGCCCATCTCGAAGGGATTCTGAATTACCAGAGAATCGATTAAGCCCGAGGACAGATCATCCAGCAGCGCCGGGCTCCAATCGAAACCAACCAGCTTGACTTTGCCGTGCCTGGTTCGAAGCGCCTGGCCTGAGCCGATCGTTCCGGACTCATTGGATGCGAAGATCCCATCCAGATCCGGATGCGCGGTGAGCATGTTTTCCGCCACAGTCATGGATGTCGCCACCACGGCCATGCCGAATCGTTTGTCGAGAATCTGGATTCCAGGGAACTTCTGATGAATTAGATCTTCAAACCCTTTTTCACGCGCCTCAGTGGACGCGGCGCCGGGTTTCACGCCAACAATCACCACTTTGCCCTGGCCATTGAGAATCTTGCCCATGCGCTCACCGGCCATGGCGCCGGCCTTGTAGTTGTCGGTGGCGACCTGGGAGACGAACTTGTCCGTGTCGACCGGTGAATCGTAAATGATCACGGGTATGTTCTGCTTGGCGGCGCGCTCCACCGGCCCCACCAGCGATTGGCGATCCACCGGAGCGAGCGCGATGGCGTCCACGTGGCGATTGATCATGGCATCCACGATCTGAAGCTGCATGGTGAAATCGGTCTCAGACGGCGGACCGTTCCAGACAATGTCGACACCCAGCTCCCGGCCGGCTTTCACCGCACCGGCGTGTACCGACTGCCAGAAAATGTCCGAGTTGCCTTTGGGAATGACAGCGATGACTCGCTTGTGGCTGCGATTGCAGCTCACCAGGGCTGAGGCACACAGCGCAATGGCAAAGATCCAAGTCTTCATTCGGGAAACTTGTCCGGCGCTTTGATGCTTTGCCAGCCTTTACCACTGAGAGCGCGCAGAAAGGCGACCAGGTCATCTCTCTCGTCGACTGTGAGTTTCAACGGTTTTATGTCGGGATCGAGATTCTTATTCAGGAGGCCGCCCTTGTCGTAAAAGTCGACTACTTCGCGCAGCGTTTTGAAACTTCCGTCGTGCATATACGGCCCCGTCTCGGCAATATCGCGCAGCGTCGGGGTCTTAAACGCGCCCCAATCCTTTGGATCCTTCGTGACGGCGTAGCGGCCCTCATCCGGGTTCGGCTTGTCGGTGCCGACGCCCAGGTTGTGATAGGCATTGGTCGTGAAATTCAGGCCTTCGTGACATTTGTCGCACTTGGCTTTGTTGAAGTAGACCTTCATGCCACGAACTTGAGCGGCCGACAGCGCCTTCTTGTCGTTAGCTTCCTTGTAACGATCGTAGGCTGAGTTGCCCGAGAGCACCGTACGTTCGAATGTCGCGACGGCCATAGCGACATGGTCGATTGTAAAATCCGCAGTGCCGAAGACGTCGGCGAACAAGGTGCGATAGCCCGGAATGGCTCGCAGGCGGTCGATGACTGCGTCGAGCGTCATGCCCATCTCGATCGCATTGGCGATGGGGCCTTTGGCCTGCTCCTCCAGGGTCGCGGCCCGTCCATCCCAGAATTGAGCCAGGCTGTAACCGCGATTGATGATGGTGGGAGCGCTGCGCCCACCTTTTTGTTCCTTGATGCCGGTGGAGAACGGCTGCCCATCCGTGAAGGCATGTTCCGGGGAGTGACAACTTGCGCACGCCACGGTGCTGTCGGCTGACAACCGCTTATCAAAATAGAGGATGCGGCCCAGCTCCGCCTTGGCTGGCGTATAGGGATTGTCTTTCGGCCAAACGATGGGCAACAATCCGAGCGGCACCGGGATTTTCGGAGGACTGGAGACGGGCTCAGCTTGCACGGCCCAGAAACAAGCCACAAAGAACGTGGAAGTAATGAGCCGTGCCATGAATCCGAGGGTCACTGGTTCGCGGGTCCTAGCGCTTCACGTAACCGGTTACGAAAATCGCCTTGTAGCCGCCGAAGGAGGTTTCGGTGCCGGTGACTTCCATGATCTTCGCGAAGTTATCGATGGCGGCCTGGCGGAACGAAGTCTGTCCATCGCGCCGAGGATCGTGCTCTTCCTCCATCAACATATAAATCGCGCCGCTCTTGGTGAGCAGTCCGATGGGCTGGCTGGCTTGCAGGCACTTGGTCCCGCAGGATTTGTGCTTTTCGCCGTGCTTGCCGATTTGCAGGTAGCAGGATAGATCGAGAATTTCGCCGGTCAGGGTGACCACTTTTCCGGGCTGCGTCTTCTTGTCGACTGCGGCGGCAACGGTGGTGACGCTCCATGGCTCGCTGGGTTTCTCGCCCAAGGTTCCGGCCGGCTTCTCATAGGTTCCGGCGTCGGGCGCCACGGTCATCTCTGGGTGCAATACGGCGGCGCTCGACTTAGGAGCGGCTTTCTTCGGAGCGTCTTGCGCCGCCACCAGTCCAATCGCGGCAACAGCGCACACCAGCGTCTTGATCAACATTCGCATGTTTCCTCCCATATCCAGTTTTGTAAGTGCTCTCATCATTTTCTTAAGTGCTCTCAGCCGCGAACGCTTGCGGCGGGAATTTTCCGCAGCAAGTCTTCCATCTCGGCGCGGTTCTCGCTTCCAATGGTGAAGCAGTCCACGCAATCGAGCGAAAGGGCAAATTGCAAAGACTCATCGGCGCGATTACGCAACGCGCCCGCGCCCAGAATCTTCATTCCAATCACGCCTTTTCCGTTGGCCTTCATCTGCTTGAGGACCGAGATCACGGTCTTCGGCTCGGCATCCATCGCCACCTGCGCCGGATTGATTCGCGCCAGATCCACTTCAACCCAAGGATGACTGGCCGCGGTCTTCAATGCTTGCAGCGTATGGCAGGATGTACCGTGCGTGCGGACGATGCCTTTTTCTTGCGCTTCGGAGATGACATCCATCGCGCCTTTCTTGCGATCCGGCCAGTCGGCGTCCACCATCATGTGGAGCAGCAGGATATCGATGTAGTCGGTATTCAGCTCGCGGCGGAAGCGATCCAAATCGGCGCGCATTTCCTTTTCCGTGGATGCGTGGGTCTTGGTCAGGATAGCGACCTTCTCGCGTTTCGCGCGCTTTAGACCTTCTCTCACGTGGGGATGAGTGCCGTACTGATCGGCCGAATCCCAAAACGTCACGCCTTGATCGTAGGCGGCGTTGAAAAGGTCGGCCAGACCTGTCAGTCCGAGCTTGCGCGTTTGATTCGAACTGCCTCCGGCGCCGTCAGTTCCGGTGCCCATCGCGAGGCGGCTCAATTCGACGCCGCGCGGTCCCAGCTTCACGCGGTCGGTGCCGTACTTCTTCGTTTCGGCGGCGAACAAATGATGCGGAAAGGAATGCAGAGCCGCGCTGCCTGCCGCCGCGGTCCGAAGAAAGTGACGTCTATTCATGGGGCCTCCAACGCTACTGCAAAATTACCACAATGCGCAGGTGGAGGACTCGGTAGGAGTGCAGGACCGCTCCTGGTTAAGTGACGGCTGAAATTCCTAGCCGAGCCACGACTGCAAGGAGCGGTTTTTCAGCATTTAAAAAGAATCGCGGCTGACCCGTGGTGGGCCAGCCGCGTGTTTGTTCAAGATTTGGTTGTTACCAGCGCCGTCCACCACGGTGACCATGGTACGAGAAGAAAAAGCTGGGACCGTAGTAGTAAGAATACGGATAGTAACCGTAGCCATATCCAAAGCCAGGGCCGTAGCCATAGCCATAATACGGCGCCGGAGCATACATTCTCTGCGGCGGTCTTTGTGGCGGCCGTTGATCGTAATCCTGCTGACGCGCCGGCTCGAATGCTTCGTAGGTGGCATCCACTGTTACCGGGGATTCCAAGCGGAATGTGAGCGCAGATTCCGGATAAACTTCGGTGGCTCTACCGCGCGTCAAAAGCACGCCGATAGTAGAAGCGACAACACCCGCTGCTGCGCCAACTCCGGCGCCGACTCCGCCGTTCACGGCTGCGCCGATAGCAGCGCCCGTCGCAACGGTGGCGCCGATACCAGCGGCATCGCGACCATACGAAGTTTCGCCGCGACGTTCCATCATTCGGGTCTTCACCTGAACTTGACGGC
>JBGPSX010000364.1:0-4465 GCA_041490325.1 Bryobacteraceae bacterium
CTGTTGCTTCACCACCGGTCTTGTCTGGCTTCGTCCTAGTCGGGCGGATTGGCCACCTTCGTATTCCTATCGAGACCGAATCGGGTTCACTTGCGTTACGGCTCGCGTGTTCGCCTCCCGAGTACGCCAGCCCCATCACTGCGACTCACGCTCGCTCGGCTACATGCTGAACAGGCAATTTACATGCTGAACTCCTCTCAGTTCACAAGATCAGCCAGACTTATCCTGGCTTACCGACCAAAGGAAGCGGTCCTCACTCATCCTCTAACCGCCAATGTACCGGGCATACAAACTGCGCGCCACGCCAACATCCGTAGTCCCCTTGATAATGGCCCTACCATCCGGAAAAACCGTAATTAAGTAAGGCGCCATCTCGAACCTCAATGCGAACTCGTTCGCCCGAACCACCCCCAGCGGCGTCAGCCTCCCCGCCAGTTCCCGCAGATCCAATGGCCGCGCGCGCTCGTGAATCTGCACCGCATTATGTCCACACAAACTCACCGGCGCGCGCCCGCGACCTTCGAGGAAAGGAAATTCGCGCCGGCCGCACGCCGGACACTGGTCGCTCGGCCCGGGCTGCTGCACTTGCCGGATTTCGCCGGTCCACACGTCCACGGTCGTAATCCGCCGCGAAGGCTCAACGCCGCATAGAACCTTGATCGCCTCGCTCACCTGCAAGCTCGCGATCAGTGACGTGATCGAGCCCAGCACGCCCGATGTTTCACAGGTGGGCTGCACCCCAGCCGGCGGATCGGGATAAACACATCTGAGACAAGCCGTGGTCCCTGGCATTACCGGCATGGTGATGCCGTAGCTGCCCACCGCCGCTCCGTAGATCCACGGACGGCTGTTCTTCACCGCGTAATCATTGATCAGGTAGCGCGTCTCGAAGTTGTCCGTGCCGTCCAGAACCAGATCCACGTCCCCCAGAAAATCATCCACATTCGACGCGGTCAGATCCGCCACAACGGGTTCCACTTGAACATCGCGATTGATAGCCGCCAGCTTGCGCGCCGCCGCGATCGCTTTTGGAAGACTCAACTCGGCGTCGCACTCATCGAAGAGCCACTGCCTTTGCAGATTGCTCAATTCGACATAATCGCGGTCGATTATCCGCAGAAACCCAATCCCGGCACGAGCGAGAGCGCCCGCCTGGAAGCTGCCCAAAGCCCCGCAACCAACCACCAGCACGCGCGCGTCTAACAAGCGTTGTTGCCCTTCGTCGCCGATTCCCGCAAACAGAATCTGGCGCGAGTAACGCTCGCGAACGCGCGGAATCATACATCCAGATGGTATCAACCGATGCGCTAAGATGGTCGCTGGTGTCAATCCGGCTACGCTGGTGGGTTGGTGTGTCTTTGCTGCTCACCCTCAGCGGAGAGCCCTTAAACGCAAGTCCCGAACAATACGAAGGCAAGCCCATAGCGAGTGTGCGCTTCGATCCCGAGAAGCAGCCGCTGCCGACCGATCAACTCATGGAGTTGATTCCGCTGCGGCCCGGGGAGCCTTTGAGTTCGTCGAACCTTCGCGCTGCCATTCAGACTCTGTATCAGACCGGCGAGTATGCCGACATCGCCGTGGATGCGACGCTCACTGACTCAGGAGTCATTCTCAAATTCCTGACCAAGCCCAGCTACTTCATCGGCCAGGTAAACGTCGCCGGCGTGCCCGAGCCTCCCAACGAAGGCCAATTGGTGGTCGCGACAAAACTCGTGTTCGGCGCGCCGTATTCGCCCGAAGAAGTCAAACTGGCGGTCGACCGCCTGTCGGACGTCGTGAAACGGAACGGCTTCTACAACGCGAATGTGCTATCGAATACTCGCGTGGATGAAGCCACGCAACAGGTGAACATCGACTTCAAGATCGATCCGGGCAAGCGCGCCAAGTTCGACGGCCTCACCGTAACGGGCCATCCCGAGCGCACCACCGACCAGCTCATCCGCTCCACCGGCTGGAAAAGATTCTGGGGACTGCTGGGCTGGCATTATCTGACCGAGAATCGGCTACGCTCGGGCATCGACAATATTCGGGAATGGTATCCCAAACACGATCGGCTGCTCGCGAAAGCGACGCTGGTGAAAATTGACTATAGTGCCAGCGCGCATACCGTGATGCCGGTAATAAACGTAGAGAGTGGACCGCCCGTGGGCGTGCGCGTCCGCGGCGCAAAAGTACCCGCCGGAAGACTGCGCAGCCTGCTGCCGATTTACGAAGAACGATCGGTGGATCGCGATCTGTTGCAAGAGGGCACCCGCGATCTGGCGTCTTACTTTCAGTCGCAAGGTTATTTTGACGTTCAAGTGAGTTACAACACCGCCGCGTCGCCCGGCGGCCAACAATTCATCGACTACATCGTCGAAAAAGGCGGCCGTCACAAGATCGTCAAGCTCGAGATCACCGGCAACAAGTACTTCGATGATGAGACGCTGCGGGAACGCATTTCCATCCAACCGGCTACGTTGATTCGTTATCGCTACGGCCACTACAGTCGCGCCGAGCTGGAGAGAGATCTTGACTCGATTCGCGAAGTCTACCGGACCAACGGCTTTCGCGACGTGGCAGTGACATCCAAAGAAATCGACGACTACGAAGGAAACGCCGGACACATCGCCCTTTTCATCCAGGTCGAAGAAGGCCCGCAGTGGTTCGTATCGAAGCTCGACCTGGAGGGTGTAAGCAGCGTCGATCAGGCCGCGTTGATGATGGTCCTGCACTCCACTGCCGGCCAACCCTACAGCGAATTCAACGTCGCCTCGGACCGCGACAGCATTCTCGACTACTACTACAACAACGGCTATCCCCAGGCCAGCTTCGCGTTCACGTCCGTGCCTGCTCCCGACACCAAGCGTGTGGATCTCAAGTTCATGGTCACTCCCGGCCATCGTGAATATGTGCGCGATGTCCTGGTAAGCGGCCTCGGCCGAACCCAACCGGAGCTGGTGAGAAATCGCATCCATCTCCGGCCCGGCGACCCGCTCTCGCAAAGCAAGATTACGGGCAGCCAGCGGCGCCTGTATGATCTGGGTATCTTTGCGCGAGTCAATGCCGGCATTCAGAATCCGGAAGGGCAAGAACCCTCCAAGTACGTGCTGTACTCGCTGGAGGAAGCCGGGCGGTATTCCATCAACGTCGGATTTGGAGCGGAAATCGGACGCATCGGCGGAGGAACTACGTCGCTCGATTCGCCCGGCGGAGCCACCGGATTCAGCCCGCGTATTTCATTCGGCGTGAACCGCCTGAACTTTCTCGGCTTGGGCCACACCATCGGTCTTCAGACCAGCGTGTCGACCATTGAGCAGCGCGCGCTGGTTACGTATCTGGCGCCTCAATTTGAAGGTAGCCCGAACCTTAATCTTCAGTTCACGGGATTGTTCGACATCTCGCATGACATCCGAACTTTTTCGGCGCGGCGCGAGGAAGGCTCCATTCAGTTAGGCCAGCGGCTGACGCGCGCCAACTCGATTCAGTATCGGCTCACCTATCGGAAGGTCAACATTCTGGGGAAGCCTCTCATCACGCCCGAGCTGATCCCTCTGCTCTCGCAGCCCGTGCGCGTCGGTTTCGTATCAACCACTTTGATTCAGGACCGGCGCGACGATCCTCTGGACGCGCGGCGAGGGATTTACAACACGCTCGACTTGGCCTTCGCAACCAACATCCTCGGGTCGCAGACTGGATTCGGGCGATTGGTGGCGCGCAACTCGACCTATCATCCCCTCACCAAGAGTGTGGTGCTGGCGCGGACCACTACCTTTGGCCTGATCGAACGCTTCGCGGGTCTCGAGGAAATTCCGCTGGCGGAAAGATTCTTCGGCGGCGGCGCATCTTCGAATCGGGCGTTTCCGGATTTTCAGGCTGGTCCGCGCGACCTGAAAACGGGCTTCCCCATCGGAGGCAACGCCATGTTCATGAATACCATTGAACTGCGCTTTCCCCTGATTGGCGATCATCTGGGCGGCGTGTTGTTCAATGATATGGGCAACGTCTATTCGTCCTTTGACCGTATCAGCCTCCGGTTTCGGCAGCGCGATCTCGGGGATTTCGACTACGCCGTGCACTCGTTTGGATTCGGCATCCGCTATCGCACTCCCATCGGGCCGGTGCGCGCCGATTTCTCGCTCAGCCCCAACGCACCGCGCTTTTTCGGATTCAAGGGAACCGAAGACGACCTGCTCTTCGGGCGCGGCACGGCCGTGGTCCAGAAGATCAACGGATTCCAGTTTCATTTCTCGCTGGGGCAGGCGTTTTGAGACGTAGGATCACCACTGCGTCTGCCGTGCTGTTCGCCGCTCTCGTGCTGCCCGCGGAAATTATCGACCGCATCGCCATCTCGGTGGGCAACCAGGTCATCACTGAAAGTCAGATTGAGGAAGAACTTCAAGTCACCGCTTTCCTCAATCGCGAGAAACTGGATTTGAGCGCGCTCGAGAAGAAGCAGGCCGCGGCGCGATTGATCGAGCAGACA
>JBGPSX010000365.1:0-4459 GCA_041490325.1 Bryobacteraceae bacterium
CATCTTCTGATTCGTGGGGCCTTGATTGAAGCCGCCGGACGCCGTCGCATCATATCCGTTCGAGCCGGCGTTGGATGGCCGGGGCTGGAAGTACTCCGGCTTGGAAAAGTTCTGGCCGATGAGTTCGGAGCCGATCACCTTGCCGTTTTCCGCGCGGAGGCTGCCGTTCGCCTGCTTCGGAAAAATGACCTGAGAGATTCCAGTCATAACGAGTGGGTAAACCACTCCCAGCACGACAGTCAAGAAAAGCTTAATTCGCAGTCCTGGTAAAATTTGTTCCCACATGATATTCCTCCTACGCCATCCGCAGCGCTACCAACAGTTGATCGATGAGCCAGATCCCGGGGAATGGCGCGATGATGCCGCCGACGCCGTAGATCAGCAGGTTGCGCCGCAGCAGGCTGGCAGCGTCCACTGGACGATATTTCACTCCGCGCAGGGCTAGCGGCACCAGCGCGATGATGATCAGAGCGTTAAAGATGACCGCCGCGAGAACTGCGCTCTGGGACGTGTGCAGTCCCATGATGTTGAGTTTTCCGAGCGCCGGGTAAGTCGCCATGAACATCGCCGGGATGATGGCGAAGTATTTCGCTACGTCGTTGGCGATTGAAAACGTTGTGAGCGCGCCGCGCGTGATCAGCAGTTGTTTTCCGATGGCCACCACCTCAATGAGCTTGGTCGGATTGCTGTCGAGATCCACCATATTGCCGGCTTCTTTCGCGGCAGTAGTACCAGTGTTCATGGCCAGTCCAACGTCAGCTTGCGCAAGCGCGGGCGCGTCATTGGTGCCGTCTCCGGTCATCGCCACCAGCCGGCCAGCGGCCTGTTCCTTCTTGATGTACTCCAGTTTGTCCTTGGGCGTTGCCTGCGCCAGAAAATCGTCCACGCCGGCTTCCGCCGCGATAGCAGCCGCGGTGAGCGGATTGTCGCCCGTAATCATGACGCTCCGGATACCCATGCGGCGAAGCTGCGCGATGCGCTCCTTCATGCCACCTTTTACGATGTCTTTCAGATGGATGATCCCCATCAAGCGCTTTCCGTCGCACACTGCGAGGGGGGTTCCACCGTTGCGCGAAATGCGATCGCTCATTTCTTTGAAATATCCGGGAGCCTCGCCGCCACGCTCCATTACGAAAGTGATGATTGCGTCGGTAGCACCCTTGCGAAGCTGCCTGCCTTCGAAATCTACACCGCTCATTCGCGTGTAAGCCGAAAACGGAATGAACGTAGCTTCGTGTTCCGGAATGTGACGGCCTCTGAGACCGTACTTTTCCTTCGCCAGGATGACGATCGACCGGCCCTCCGGCGTTTCATCCGCGAGGCTGGATAACTGAGCCGCATCCGCCAGTTCCTGGTCGGTTACGCCATTGATCGTGAGAAACTCGACCGCTTGCCGGTTACCGAGTGTAATCGTACCGGTCTTATCCAGCAACAGCGAGTTCACGTCGCCCGCGGCCTCGACAGCCTTGCCGCTCATCGCCAGCACATTGTGCTGCATCACGCGATCCATGCCGGCTATGCCGATGGCCGATAGCAGCCCGCCGATCGTGGTCGGAATCAGGCAAACCAGTAAGGAAACCAGCACGGCAACGGTTGGAACCGCTCCCGAGCCCGCTTGCGCGACGCTGAACACAGCATAAGGTTGCAGCGTAATCACGGCCAGCAGGAAAATCAGCGTCAGGCCCGCGATCAGAATGTTCAGGGCGACCTCGTTCGGCGTCTTTTGACGTTCGGCGCCTTCCACCAGCGCAATCATGCGGTCCAGGAACGTCTCGCCGGGGTTGGACGTGATCTTGATCTTGATTTGATCCGACAATACGCGCGTGCCGCCGGTTACCGCGCTCCGGTCGCCGCCCGATTCTCGAATCACCGGAGCGCTCTCTCCGGTGATCACCGACTCGTCCACGGTCGCGATGCCATCCACCACTTCCCCGTCGCCCGGAATCAGGTCGCCTACGGCACAAATTACTACGTCGCCGATACGCAGCTTCGATCCAGCCACCAATTCAAAGTTTCCGGCTGCCGTTAGGCGCTTCGCCAGCACGTCGGTCTTGGCCTTGCGCAGACTATCGGCTTGGGCCTTGCCACGCGCTTCGGCCATGGCTTCGGCGAAGTTCGCAAACAGGACTGTGAACCACAGCCACAGAGAGATCTGGAATTGGAATCCGATGTTGCCGGCGCCAATGAACAAATCCCGGATCAGGAACACGGTAGTGATCGCGGCGCCCACCTCGACCACAAACATGACCGGATTCTTCATCAACGTGACCGGATTCAGTTTCGCAAACGACGCTATCGTGGCACGCTTCACGATCTCCGGGTCAAAGAGCGGACGCGCCCGCACCAGTTTCCTGGGAAGCAGCGAGGTCGGGTCATCTTGGGGAACGTTCGGTGTTGCTTTCGGTGGTGTCATTGTGGCGCCCATGGCTTAGCTCCAGAAAAGATGCGGCATCAGAATTGAAAACAGTTTGCCGCCATGCATTAAGTAATGTTCGACAATCGGCCCAAGCGAGAGCGCCGGGAAGAAAGTCAAAGCGCCGACGATGACCACCGTGCCCACGAGCAACCCCACAAACAAGGGTCCGTGAGTTGGAAATGTTCCAGCCGTCGAAGGAATCTTTTTCTTGGCGGCCAGACTTCCCGCCGCCGCCAGTAGCGGGATCAGGAATAGGAAGCGTCCAATCCACATTGCAAGCCCGATGGTCAGTTCGTACCAGGGCGTGCTGGCGTTGATCCCGCCGAACCCGCTGCCGTTGTTGCCGGTGCCGCTCACGTACGCATACAGAATTTCGCTCAAACCATGCGGACCGCTGTTGTTTAAGTTCGCCATGGCCGCGCCCGGCGGATTCCAGTAGCCTTTCGCCGGAAATGTAACCGTGGCGCTGAGCGCGGTGAAAACCAGAATGCTGAACGCGGTTGCCACCACCGCCAGCATCGCCATTTTCACTTCTTTCTGTTCGATCTTCTTGCCGATGTATTCGGGTGTCCGGCCAACCATCAAGCCGGCGATAAAAACCGCCAGGATGCAGTACAGCAAAATCCCGTACAGGCCCGCGCCCACGCCGCCGAAAATCACTTCGCCGGTCATGATGTTGAACATCGGCACCAAGCCACCCAGCGGCGTGTAGCTGTCGTGCATGGAGTTCACGGCGCCGCAACTGGCGTCCGTAGTCACTGTTGCGAACAGGGCGGAATTGGCAATCCCGAAGCGGGTTTCCTTGCCCTCCATATTGCCGCCGGATTGTCCGGAGGTGGCGGCGGTCTCGATCCCCATCTTCGACAAGATAGGATTGCCGGCCTGCTCAAAGTGGTAACAGACGAACACGCCGATCAGGAACATCACCGAGAAGGCCGCAAAGATCGCCCAGCCTTGCCGCGTGTCGCCCACCATCTTTCCAAAGGTGTAAGTCAACGCCCCCGGGATTACGAAGATGAGGAACATCTGCAGCAGGTTGCTGAGCGGCGTAGGATTCTCGAATGGATGCGCCGAGTTGGCGTTGAAGAACCCGCCTCCATTGGTTCCGAGTTGCTTGATAACTTCCTGCGACGCCACCGGTCCCTGCGCGATGATCTGTTTGGCGCCCTCAACCGTGGTCGCTTCGGTGTAGGGATGCAGATTCTGGACCGCGCCCTGCGAGACAAACAGCAGTCCGCCGATGATGCACATGGGCAGCAACACGTACACTGTCGCGCGCGTAACATCCACCCAGAAGTTGCCGATGGTCTTCTTCTCTTGACGTGCGAACCCTCGAATGACGGCGACCGCAATTGCGATACCTGCGGCTGCCGAAGCAAAGTTCTGCACGGCAAGCGCGGCCATCTGCACAAAATAGCTCATGGTCGATTCGCCGGAATACGCCTGCCAGTTCGTGTTGGTGACGAAACTGGTGGCGGTGTTGAAAGCCAGATCCGGCGGCATCACGGGCGTGCCGAAGTTCTGCGGATTGAAAGGTAAGTACGCCTGCGCGCGTTGTAGCAAGTAGGTCAGCAAGAATCCGAAAAGGCTGAAGCTCAGCAGCGCCGCGGTGTAGTGGGTCCAACGCTGTTCGACATCCTCACGAATGCCGGCCACCTTGTAGGTAAGCACTTCCAGCCAACGAAGAACCGGATGCATGAAAGTGCGCTGCCCTTCGAACACACGCGCCATGTACGATCCCAATGGTTTCGCGCAAGCGAGAATCAGCGCAAAGAAGATCGCGATTTGCAGAATTCCAATGCTAGTCATGGTTCTCTCCTCAGAACTTCTCCGGACGAAGCAGCGCGTAGATCAGGAAAACAAACAATCCCAGGGACGCGATTCCCGCAATGATATAGTCCATATAACTTCTCCTAGAGCTTGTCGCAGGCCTTCGTGAAGGCCCAGCAGAGCAGCAAGAATCCACAACCAACCGCAACGTAGAAAAGATCGAGCATCTGATTTACTCCGTTTCCTTGAAAAGCACTTCGTAGCCTGCGCGCC
>JBGPSX010000366.1:0-4449 GCA_041490325.1 Bryobacteraceae bacterium
CCACTCGACCGAGCGTTATTCGAAGCAGCCTGCGAAGGCGACACATCCGATATCAATGCACTGCTCAGCGCTGGCGCAAGTGTCAATGCCGTGCTCGAGGGCGATGGCACTCCGCTCATCGGCGCTGCACGAAATGGCCGGTTCGATACCGTTCGAATGTTGCTGGACCGAGGCGCGGATCCAAACCTGCCGTCTGAGGGCGACGGAAATCCGCTCATCATGGCGGCGAATCGTGGTTACGCGAATGTAGTCGCATTGCTCCTCGACCGGGGCGCGCGCATCGACGAGATGGTTCCGGGCGATGAAAACGCGTTGATTCAGGCGAGTGGGAGCGGGAAACTGGAGGTCGTCAAGTTGCTGGTCGCGAGAAGAGCGGACGCAAATGCGCGAGTGTGGGTGGAAGGCGCACCCGAGCAACCCGGCGGCGAGTGGCGATCGGCGTTGAACATGGCACGCAAGGGCCGGCACGATGCCGTCGTCGCCTATCTGCTATCGATCGGCGCGCGGGAATGAGGTCGGCTTGAAGAAAGCTCTCTTTTTCCTGGTTGCCTGCCGGGGATTTGCCGTCGACCTTCCCGGCGTTTGGGAAGGCGTGATCGAAAGCCCCGCGCGGCCGGTGGTCATTGCCGTTGACTTCCGATCCGGCACGGCGAAGCTCGACAATGCCGGATCTTCCACAATCGACAATTTGGCGGCCGAAGACGGCCGCATCCGTTTTCAGGTGAATGTCTCCACTCAAACCTTTCGCTTTGAGGCCGAGCGAGGCGATGCGGAGATTCGCGGCACGGTCCGTTTGGCCGAACGGGAAGTGCCCTTCTGGATTCGGCGCTTGCCGGAACTTCCAGCTCCGCGCGATCGCGTGGAGGCGTGGCAGCAGGATCTGGATGACGTGCTCGCACGGTTCTTGCAATACGATCGCAGCTTCTCCTCCAGCACGCGCGCTGCGTTTCGCGATCGCATTGCTCAATTGCGTGGATCGCTTCGAAGCAAGTCCGATCAGCAGATCACAGTGGAATTGGCGCGCGCTGTTGCACTCAGTGGAAACGCGCACACGCGTCTGTATCTGATTCGAAATCGCACCGAGGTACGCCGCTTGCCGATCCGCATGTGGTGGTTCAAAGATCGTTTGCAGATTGTCCGCGCCACCAACGAACACACGGATCTGCTCGGCTGCCGCGTCCTCAAGATTGCAGACATTGATGCCGGCGCGGCGGCTGAGCGAGTCCGCGGGATCAAGGCGGGAAACGAATCATGGCAGCGCTACATGAGCGCGTACTTTCTCACCAGCCCGGATATTTTGTTCGGCGCAGCCGTGATTTCGAGCCCGGGAAAAGTGGTGCTGACCGTATCCTGCGGAAATGAATCGCGCGAGGTGCCTCTGGTCCCGTTGCCGCTACGAAAGTCGACCGCGCCGGTGGAAGCGTGGTGGGACCTCGCGCCCGCCTTTCGCGATCCAGGCGAAAGCGTCGTCGCGGCGCTCCAGCCGGACAAAGCGCAGCTCTATCTACGGAAGCCGCAAGAGAATTATTGGTTCGAGTACCTGCCTGAAGATCGCGCTCTGTATGTCCAATACAATCGCTCGCAGGAGGCGCGCGACGGCATGACCATGCAGCAGTTCACCGACAGCCTGATCCGAGCGGTCGGCGAGCGCAAGGCTCAGGCGCTCATCTTCGATCTCCGATTCAACACGGGTGGCAATCTGGAAGTGGGGACACCGCTTATGCAGGCGATCGCCGAGAAGCTGGCCAAGATTCGTGTGTTCGTCATCACGGGACGCGCGACGTTCTCGGCCGGCATCACGCACGTAGTGCAGCTAAAACAGTGGGCCCATGCCACTATCGCCGGTGAACCGGTAGGCGACGAACTTGATTTCTGGGCTGAGGGCGGAAACCTTCTGCTACCCAATTCGAAACTGACCGTGCACTACAGCAATGGCTTTCACTCGTACTCAAGGAAGGAGTATCCGGACCGGCGTCCGTACCTGATGGACTTCGACGTCGACTCCGTTGCCCCCGACATCGCCGTTGAGCCGAGCTGGGACGATTACATCGCAGGCAAGGATCCCGTTCTAGACGCAATTTCAAAACAGATTCGGCGCGCGAGCCGCTAACGCGATTGGAGTTGGGGATCGAGTTGCAGCGCCCACTGCATGCTCATTCCAAACTTCAGAAAAGGCATTCTTCTGGCGTGTCTCGCTGGCACAACTGTCGCCTTCGGGCAACGGTTCGACTTCGGCGTCAAAGGCGGCGTCGCCACCATGGAGCCCACCCGCTTCGGCGGCGACGAATCGAAGCGCTATATCACCGGCGTCAGTTTCGAATATCGGTTGTGGCACGGGCTCGCTGTCGAAGCTGACTTTCTCTATCGCCACACCGGCTCTGCTTTCCACTTCACATACAACGCGATCCTATCGCCAGGCGCTGATAACACCCTCATCACAACCAACACTCGTGCTCGCGCCCACATCTTCGAGGCTCCCGTGCTCGGAAAATACTATTTCCGTTCGGATTCAAAGATGCAGCCCTACCTTCTCACCGGCTACTCATTTCGCAAAGCCTTCACGAACATGGACAACAGCACCAGAACCGAAACCGGCGCAATGGTGTCCAACCAAAAATCGAGTTATTCGTTCTGGAGCCCAGTAGATATCGGCGCGACCTTCGGAGCGGGGCTGCGTTGGCGATTAGCCAACCACATTTCGCTCGCGCCGGAATTTCGATACACGCATTGGGGCGGGCAGGTGAATTCCGTGCTGCCGAAGAATCAGGCCGACGTGCTGCTCGGCATCCGCTTCTAGTCAGAGGAGCAAATTCGGGGAGATAATAGCTACAGCATGTCTCCCCGAAGACTGCTTCGAGTCGTATTAAGTCTTGCGGTGATCGTATGGTTGTGGATACGCGCCTATCGCGAATGGCAGGACCGGGCCGGCTTGTGGCTAGTGGGCAGCATCACGCTATCGGTGATCCTGCTGATCGTGGTTTTCTTCGAGTTGAGCGGCACGCAACAACGCTGGCGCCGGATGCGCGATGAAGTACCGAAGAAACCGCTGGGGCTGGATTCCTGACGCCGGGCGCCGGACTCGCGGCTCTTGCAGTCACGGCTCAGAACACCTATGTTCCCGGTCGAACAAAGCGATGGTACGCATAGCAGCCGCTAGCCGAGCCGTGACCAAAGGGAGCAGTGCTTCCGGACAGTTTTTCAGCAACTCTACAACGGCGGCTTTGCGGATTTCTGTGCCGCCGGTTTCTTCGCGGGCGCTTTCTTCTTCGGAGCGGGCTCAGGCGCTGGCGCCGGAGGCCGGCTGAAACCAATCAGATCCATCCCTCGCGCCGGCGCTTCGTTCGCCATAAACCATTTCCAAACATTGCCCGTAAGCAGATTTTCCGCGCTCAGCAAGCTAATGCCGGCGTCAATCCCGACCACGTCGGTATCGAACCACTTGACCGAAGGATTGTACCCATCCACGAATCCGTACCGTCCATAGACGCGCTCTCCAAATTGATCTTGGATCGCACGCAGCGATGGGATCGAGATATCGGGCGTAAACATGAGCGAGCCGGCGGCCGCGCAGGGAGCCACGGTTCCATCCACCACATCAAACGCTTTGATCTCGCCGTAAATCCGGTAACCCTTCGGACCATCAGAAGCCGTGATGCCCCAGATGTCCGGCCCGAAAGTGTTGGGCACTGTGTCCTTCAGATTCAGGCAGTAGAGCCGATTCGCGCGCGTCGCGCTAATGGAATTGCGGAAGAAATCGACGAAGCCGCGATCCCGCCGATTCCGAAAATCCACCCAGGCGTGCGAGTACTGGTGCGTGAACAGCGGACCACCGCTGATAAATTCATATCGCCCATACGAGTACAGCGGTCTTTTCCAGGCGTACCAGGAATCCGCCGTGATCGGATGCGTCGGCGAACCGATGGCCAGCACGTACAACAACGACAATTCGGAATACGTGTCCCACTTAGCTTTCAAAAATCCTTTGCCACGCGTCCAGCCATGCGAAAGCAGCAGAGGGTCGCCGCCCAGCATCCACTTGAAGTCCACGCGATCATAGATTTCCTTGGCGAGCTTCGGGATCTCGGGCTCGCTAGAAAAGCATTGCGCCACTGTTAAAACGCCGCCCAGAAAAAACGCCGTATCGATCGATGAAGTCTCGCTGTCCCACTTGCGCTCGCCGTTAGAAACATCCATCCAGTGGTAAAACCATCCGTGTTCGTGATCGGCCTTGGTTGCGAAAAAACGCAGTGTCGTCGTCACGCGCTCGACGGCTTGCTCGCGAGGAATCCATTTGTGCCCGGCGCCGATGCACATGGCCGTCAGCCCGAAGCCGGTGGCGGCGAGACTCGCGATGTCCCGGCTGGGTCCCTTGGCGCGGCCGCCATCCGCGCTGGCGCGATCCAAAACCAGGCCCGTGCCGTGATCGGCCTGTTCCCAAAAATATTGAAA
>JBGPSX010000367.1:0-4442 GCA_041490325.1 Bryobacteraceae bacterium
AGGGAACGCGCTACACTTCTAAGATCGGAAATGACGGCCGATGGATCTGACCTAGTGCGGATTGCAAGAACCATGCCTCGCACGCCGCCTTTCCCCACCGATTGTTCCGGCATTTGATCGAAAGGAAGATATACACCGGGGCGCACGTTGGACGCAAGATTGTTCTGCTTCGAATCCTCTACGACCCCGGCCACCGTGATCCAAGTTCGTGAAGATTGCTCCGGCCCCCATTTGAACCGCTTCCCTAAAACATTCTGGTTGGGCCAGTATTGGCGCGCCATTGTTTCATTCACAATCGCGACTGGAAGCGCGCTGTTGCGGTCACCGTCGTTGAACAATCGACCTTGCAGCAGACGTATCCCAAGCGTGTGATGGAAGGTAGGAGTAACGCCTTGAAAGATCGCGGGATTTATGACTTTCTTCCCGCTGCGTAACTGGTCTTCCACGGTGATGAGGATGGTCCACTGCCCGACGAACGGCAGTCCGGTTCCCGCCGATGCGGATTCCACCGCCGGCAGCGTTCGGACACGATCGAGAAGATCGCGATAAAACGATTGCACCTGAGTCGCCTTTTGATATTTCGATTCCGGCAACGCGGCCGACAACGTCAGGATATGGTCGGGACGGAATCCCACCGGCACGCCGAGCAGTTTTACAAAGCTCCGAAGCAATAAACCGGCGCCAGCCAGTAGCACCAATGAGAGCGCGACTTCAGCGACCACCAGACTGCTTCGCAGACGGCTCCGCCGGAAAGTTGCGGCGCCACGGCTGCCTTCCTTCAAATCGGAGTTGAGATCACTCTTGGAGCTTTGCAGCGCCGGCGCGAGACCGAACAGGACCGCTGTTATTACCGAGAGAGCGAGAGTAAAGCTGAAGACCAGCGCATCCAGACTTGTCTCGGAAAGGCGAGGCACAGTGGCTGGACCGAATCGGATGAGCACTTGAATCAGCCAGGCTGCAATCAGAAGTCCTGCTCCGCCGCCGAGCAATCCCAGCAGCAGGCTCTCGGTCAACAACTGCCGCAACAACCGCAGACGGCTGGCGCCCAATGCAGTTCGAACCGCGACCTCGCGGCGTCGTCCGGCGGCTTTCGCCAGAAGCAAATTCGCGACGTTTGCGCATCCAATCAGAAGCACGAAAGCAACTGCGCCCAAGAGCAACACCAGTAGCGTTCGTATATTGCCCACCAATTGCTCGCGAAGATCCCGCACGAATCCGCTCATCGTGAACAGCTTTTGAATATTGGGCGGATACGCGGCATAGACAAAGCGCACAGCGATCCGTTCTGCATCGGCATCCGCTTGCCGGATAGTGACTCCCGGCTTCAGCCTTCCAACGACAGAGATGTTGAAGTTGTCACCGCGGCCGTCCGGCCCGGTTTGAGCCGGCGTCAAGGCGATGGGCACCCAGAAGTCTGGGGTCTTCAAGTCCGAGAATCCGTTTGGGAATGTGAACTCCTTCGGCATGATGCCGATCACCTGGTAAGGTTGGCGATCGAGCACCAGCGTTCTACCCAGCACTTCTGGATCGGAGCCAAAGCGTCGCTCCCACGTTCCATAACTTAGGACTACTAGTCGTCCGCTGGCCGGATTGTCTTCGGTGGCCGTGAACACGCGACCTCGCAGCGGGGCAACTCCAAGCAGTTGGAATAAATTCGCGGAAACCTGCGTGGCCGTGACCCGTTGGGCCCCAGCCGGTGTAGCCATATTGAAGCTCGCGCCGTTGAAAGCCGCCACGTGCTCGAGCGTTTGCGTTTGATCCCGATAGTCGATGTAGTCGGGAGCGGAGAATTGCAATGGCCCGTTTTGAGAAGGACTGATGATCTTTTGCCAGAGCATTACCAGTCGATCCGGCTGCTGGTAAGGAAGCGGGCGCAGCAAGACCGCGTTCACGACGCTGAAGATCGCAGTATTAGCCCCAATGCCCAAGGCCAGGGCGAGGACCGCGATCAGTGTGAAGCCCGGCTTCTTCCGGAGCATCCGGGCGGCGTAGCGAAGGTCTTGCATGTCAGTACTCCGATTACAGACAGGACGTGCGTCTTCGATGCTTCAGGTTGATGGTGCCGTTGACCGTGGCCAGACGCAGCTCTGGGCCCCCGTGGCCGATGGCGCCATCCGCGCGCTTGTCGAAGAATTGACCGCGCACAGCCAGCGGGAAGTCGGTGTTGATGCGGCCGTTGACCGTACGGGCGTGCACGTGCGCATCGGTGGCGCGTGGCACTTCGAGCGTGATGCCGCCGTTCACGGTGGAAAACTTGGTAGCGCTGGTGATTCTTCCGACCGACGCGACGATCGAGCCGTTAACGGTATCGCCCTGCGCCGTGCCGGCAGTGCTGAGCCGGACGTTGCCGTTCACGGTATGCGCTTCTGCGTCGCTGTCGAGCGACTGCGCCTCCACCAGTCCATTAACTGTTCTGCCGACGAAGCGCACTCCGCGCGGCACTCGCACGGTGAAGTCGACGCTAGCGGCCGTGTTGAGACTGCCATCGTTCGGCATGCACTCGTTGGGACGCTCGGCGGTGGACGGGTACACGGCGCAGATTGTGACTCCACCGTCATGTTCGATCACTTTCACGTCGATCTCGACGGGGTCGATCGTCTCCGCGCCTTTGGATGCGATCACATCCACGCTGTCGCTTGGGGCGGGAACGGCGTGGATATTCCCGTTGATACCGCGGATCTCGATCAGTTGTCCGGCCGGCAATTTGCCCGACCAATGGAAGCTGTCAGTGCCGGTGGCGCCAAACAGGGCCGTAGCAGCGGTCAGCAGAGCGAATATTCTTGACAAGTGCACGTCGATCTCCTTTCCTCATTACCTCTTTGTAAATGCCAACTTCAATCCGAAAGCGATGAGCAGGCCGCCGGTCAGAGCCTCGAGCCTTCTGCGAACCGCGGAACGCGAAAACAGGCCGCTCAGGCTGTGGAGCAGGGAAGCGTACAGAGTAAGCCAAACGATGCCCATGCCGACATGAATCAGCGCAAGCAGCAGGGATTTTTGGAGCACCGGCTCATTGGCCGCTATAAATTGCGGCAGGAACGTCAGGTAGAACAGCGCCACCTTGGGGTTCAGCAGGTTGGTGAACAGTCCTTCTGAAAAACTACGGAGGCGGCGGTCGCTCAATGTCACTGACTGCTGCCCAGCGGCTGCGGGGGCAACGCTTTTGTTCCGAATCGCCGACCATAAGCTCGCCCCGCCGATGTAGATCAAATAGACGGCTCCGGCAAACTTGACCACTTCGAATATCGCCTGGGATTGGCTCAGTATGGCCGAAAGTCCCAAGGCCGACAGCGTGGCGTGAGCGAGACAGCCGAGCGCGATGCCAAGCGTGGTGAAGAACGAAGACACGCGTCCGCGAATGATGGTGTTCCTCGTGACTAGCGCCATGTCGGCGCCGGGCGTGATGGTCAGCACCGCTGCGATAGTCAGAAAGAAGATCATTTGCGAGATCATCATCTTTGCAAGCTCATCGTGGTCATTCGTACCTCAGAGCTGTCATCGGATCCACTTTGGTGGCCTTACGCGCCGGTATGTAGCTGGCCATGAATGCAACCGCGGCGAGAAATATCGACAGCGCCACGAAAACAACCGGATCGGTGGCGCTGATCCCGTAAAGCAGGGTCGATAGCGCGCGTGTCGCGGCCAGCGACATAAGGAATCCGGCCGCTACGCCAATCAGAACCGGCAGGCTGCCTTGCTGCAGAATCAGTCGAACGGCGTCGCCTGGCTGCGCGCCGAGCGCCATTCGAATGCCAATCTCCTGCCCACGCTGGCTGACGGTATACGAGATGACACCGTAGATTCCGATCGCGGCCAGCAGCAGCGCCACGCCGGCAAACACCGAAAGCAGCGTGGTGGAGAAGCGCGTGGCATCCAGCGAATTGCCGAGGAGTTGGTCCATGGCCGTGACCCGGTAGATGGGCAGGTTGCGATCGAGCGCGGCCACTTCCTGGCGCACCGCGGACGTCACGTTGAGCGGATCGCCTGCAGCGGTTCTTAGAACGACAGCCATGGCCCGAGACGGGGCTTGCCGCGAAACGTAGTAGATGGTCGACTCGGGATGTTCAGAGAGGCTGCTGTGTTTCACTCCGCCGACCACGCCGACAATCGTGTATTCGCCGTTGTCGGGACCGCTGAGCCGTTTGCCGATGGGATCTTCCTTGGCGAAAAACTGGCGCGCGAATGGCTCGTCTATGAGAGCCACCTTCTCGGCATTCGCGCCGTCCTGCGCCGAAAATGTTCTGCCTCTCAGCACCGGAATTCGCATGGCCTCGAAATAGCCAGGAGTGGCGGTTCGCTGGGCAACATCGGGAACACCTTCCGATGGCCCCCACGGGCGCCCGATGATGTTGAATGATCCCCCATGTCCGGAACCGCTGAAGGGCAGGCTATTCACCGCGCCTGCCGCGGTAACACCAGGAATCGAAGCGAGGCGCCCCAACAAT
>JBGPSX010000368.1:0-4418 GCA_041490325.1 Bryobacteraceae bacterium
CTTGGAAATCGCTGCTGCGATTCCCACATTCCCACACGCACGACGATTCCTCCTATAATCCTTATGGGACTCAGAACCAACTTCAAAAAAGTGTTACCTATGTCCTCGGATAGAAGTGTTACCTATGTCCCCGGTCGGACACTCGGCTGTGATGATTCTGAGCCGCGAGTCGGACACTATACCCGCAATTCGTACCCGGCGCTGCGCATTGCTTCGATAACGCGGCTCCGGATAGCGGCCAATTCATCCGAAGATAAAGTGCGATCGGGGGCGCCAACGGTCAGTCGATAGGACACGCTTTTGCGATCGCCGGGTAGCGGCGCTCCAATGTATTGGCGCACAAACTCAATCTCCACCAGGTCGTCGCCGGCGGCGGTGTTGAGAAGCTTTTCGATCTCGCCGGCGGGCTGGCGCAAACTCGCTACCACCGACAGGTCGAAGGCACTGGTGGGATAACGCCGCAGTTGCCGGTAGCGCCGTTCACGCGAATCCACGCGCTCAGTGGCGGCGAGATCCAGATCGAGAATGGCCGCGCGGCCATCGGCGCTGAGGGATGGATGCAATTCAAAGAGCCGTCCAAGGTCCTCGCCGCGCCAGGAAACGGTGACTGTGCGTTCCGGATGCTCGTAGGCCCTGGCGGGCGCATGCCGGACTTCGGAGCCGGGCAGCAGACACTCGGACAATCGCTTCAGTTCGAACAGTGACGCGCTGCCATCACCCTCGCGCGCGTACATGGCAGCGGCAAAGTGAGGGACCTCCTGAGGCAAGCCTTCGCGCCGGGCGTGTATCTCGCGCCCGATTTCAAATAGTCTGAATGTGCTCGAGTGGCGGCTGTTTTCAAGGATGTTCTTGCGAATGCCCGGTAACAAACTCTGCCGCATCAGTGTTTGATCGGCTGCGATGGGGTTTCCAACCCTGACGTGACTCGCCGGATCGAGCCCGAATGGGACTACCATGTCTTCGCTGACGAAGGAGTAATTGGAAACTTCCGTGAATCCCTGGGCCGCAGCCATTTTCCGGACGCGCCGGTGATAGATGCGCGATGGGACTTGATGCGGAACCACCGACTGAATGAGCGGCGCCTCGGGCGTGATGGATTCATAGCCGATCATGCGGCCGATCTCTTCGAGCAGATCGTCTTTGATCGAGACGTCCTTGGTTGCGCGCCAACTCGGAACGGTAACGAGAAAACCGCCGGCGGTTTCAGTGGCGCCGAACTGCAGGGACTCCAGAATCGAACGTACTTCATCGGCCGAGATCGAGCGGCCCAGCTTTCGCTTCAGCCAGTCCACGTTGAGTTCGACGGGGGGTGGAGTTTTCAGCTCGGCCTTGCGATCCGCCACGCCGCCCACTACGCGAATCCCAGGTGAAACCTCTTCCAGCAGCTCGAGCGCGCGCGCCAGACCACGGACGGTGTTTGTAGGATCCTGTGATTTCTCGAATCGCATGGATGCGTCGGTGCGAAGCTTAAGCGCAACCGATGTCTTGCGAACGCTGACCGCCTGGAAACACGCGCTCTCGAGCACGATGCGCTTGGTATCCGGGCCGATGGCGCTGTCGCGTCCGCCGATCACGCCTGCAATCGCGATCGGACCGGCTGCATCCGCGATGACTAGATTGGAAGGCGCGAGATCGTACGTCTCGCCGTTGAGCGCGACAATCTGTTCTCCCGCGCGGGCGCTGCGAACAAGTATGTCCCCGCGTAACTTGTCGGCGTCGAAGGCGTGCATCGGCTGCGCCAATTCCGCCATCACGAAGTTGGTGACATCGACGATGTTGTTGATGGCGTTCAAGCCGATGGCTTCAAGTCGATACTGCAGCCACAGCGGCGACGGAGCAACGGTCACGTTTTCGAAAACGAGCGCACTATATCGGGGACAAAGAGCCAGATCCTCAATCTCGACGCCGATTTTTGCCGCGCCCGAAGGCAGGCGATCGACGTGCGCGGGATCCCGCAGCGGCTGGTGCACGATGGCCGCAACCTCGCGCGCCATGCCATGATGCCCCCAGAGATCCGGCCTATGCGTCAGCGACTTATTGTCTACCTCGATGATCGTGTCTGGCGCGAACAATGTTGCCGCTTCCAATTCGGCGATACCGGTGTGGTCGCGATTGATCTCGAGTTCAAGTCCACTCGCGAGCATGCCATCGCTTTCGACACCAGCGATCATGGCTTTGGCCACCGGCAGGTAGACGGTCCGCAGGCCAGCGCGACAGTTTGGCGCACCGCAAACGACGGTTTTCTTTCCGTAGAGCTCAGTCTCAACCAGGGCAATCTGGTTGTGGGTTCCTGCGATTGGTTCGACGCTTACAACTTTAGCGCGAGACGCCGTCGCAAGGGGAGCTCCGGCCTGTTCCAATCCCTCGCACTCCGCGGTCTTCATCGTGATCAGACGCATCAGCTCCGCGGGGCCCTGCTGCAGGTCCGGAACCAATTCGCGAATCCAGTTGTAAGAGAATTTCATGGGCGATCAGCTCAGAATTGGCTCAAGAAGCGCAGATCGCCGCTTTGCATGAGACGAATATCGTCGATTGCGTAGCGCATCATGGCGAGTCGCGTCAGCCCCAGACCGAAGGCGAAGCCTCCCCACTGATCCGGATCGATACCGCTCATGCGGAGCACACTTGGATGCACCAAACCGCACGGCATCAGCTCCACCCAGCCGCTCTGCTTGCAGACCGGGCAACCCGGTCCGCCGCAAATCAAGCACTGGATGTCCAGTTCGAAGCCAGGCTCAACGAACGGGAAGAAGCCCGGGCGCAAACGAATGGTGACCTCGCGGCCGAAGATGGAGCTCAGCAAGATCTTCATGAAGTAGAGCATGTGGGCGATGGAAACATTGCGGTCCACCATCATGCCTTCCACTTGATAGAACGTATGTTCGTGCGAAGCGTCCACCTCTTCGTTGCGAAAGACGCGGCCGGGCGCGATCATGCGCAGCGGCGGTCCGAGCTTTTCCATGCCGCGCACCTGCACGGGCGATGTGTGCGTGCGTAGCAGATTGCCATCGGTTAGCCAAAACGTGTCTTGCGTGTCGCGCGCCGGATGTGTGGCCGGAATATTCAACGCATCGAAATTGTAATACTCGGTTTCGACTTCCGGCCCATCCAGAACGGCAAACCCGAGCGAAGTGAAAAGGTCTTCGATTTCGCTCTGAATCCGGGTGACCGGATGCAGGCTGCCTGGTCTTGGACCGGGCGCGGGGAGTGATAGATCCAGCCACTCCGCGCGGAGCCGTTCATTCAGGGCTTCCGTGGCGAAGGCTTGCTTCCGCAATTCGTACGCGCTCTCCAGCGTTTGTTTGGCGGCATTGAGGACCTTGCCGGCGCTGGAGCGTTCCTCGGCCGTCAGCTTTCCGAAATCTTTGCTGAACTGCGCGAGCGAGCCCTTGCGGCCTAAAACATCGATTCGGACGGCTTCGAGCGTATCCAAGTCCTTGGCGCCGCTGATTCGAGCGAGCGCCGCCGATTCTAACTGCTGGATTTGATCTTCGAGCACCTAGGAAACTCCGTGCTCCTTGGGCTGAAACTCGTCCAATACACTCACCACGGCTTGGTTGCCTTTGGTGAGAGCCAAGTCGAGCGCATTCTGGTTGTTGGTTGCGCGAGCTTGCACATCCGCGCCGGCCGCAATCAGCAGCCGAACGGTGTCCGCTTCGCCATTTTGCGCCGCCGCGTGCAGCGCCGTCCATCCGCCCTCCTGCCGCGCATTCACGCCGGCGCCGTGCTCTACCAGGATGCGCACGGCATCCCGGCTCCGGCCGGCGGCAGCGGCGTGAATTGGAGCGTTGTGCACCGGATTACGCGAGCGCGCGTTCACATCGGCGCCGTAGGCGATGAGAGCCTCCGCGATGGCCGGGTGATTGAAGAAGCAGGCCAGGTGTAGCGGCGTCCAGCCATCGTGGCTGTAGCCGGTAGTCAAGTCGCGCTGCGCGCCGGCCAGTTCCACCACGCGCTGCTCGGCCCCGGCCATGCAGGCCGAGAAAATATCCAGCTCCACGCCGGCCGCGAGCAACAGGCCGGCGATTTCGTCCTGCCGCGAGTATTTCGCCACCGCGAAGGGGCCCAGCCCTTTTTCATCGCTGGCGCTCAGCAGCGAAGTATCCGCGGCCAACAGCGCGCTCACGCGGCCGCGATCTCCCGCTCGGATCGCGTCGAAGAAGTCTTTGCTCATGCCGCGAAATCTTTGCTCATGCGGCCGGTTGGAATACTTTCTCCGCCTTGGCCACTTCCCAATCCAGGTGGTTGAGGTAGAACAGCAAGACCGGTTGTGGATAGCTGTCTTTGAATTTGTCGTACACCTTCTGCTGCCAGCCATCGGTGAGGTACTTGGTGGCGTCGATATCCTTGGCGAAGAAACCGTCTTCGTTCGGAATACCGAGATCGTCCAGCACGGCTTTGATCATGGCGAGATGGGA
>JBGPSX010000369.1:0-4408 GCA_041490325.1 Bryobacteraceae bacterium
TCGGCGAACACTTGCGCGGTCATCGCCGCCAGAATCACAACCCATCGCATCGCTCGCATCGTCTTCTCCCTTTCGCTCACGGCAGGAGAAAGAGCAAGGCATGCGCCTTTGTCTAAGATATTGATAAGTCAGGAGATAGCTTGCGTTTTTGTCGTGTATTGTCAGACACGGCGTGTCTAGCTGTACACGATCAAGCTGGTGGAAAATCGGTCAAGTTTCGGATTTCGCGAATGTGTCCCGCGTGAGATTCGGCGTGATGCGCATTTGCGCACAGCCACTGGTATGCATCCATTGGACCGAGCACGGAGTGAGCTTCAAAGTGCGACCGCAGATCGTGCTGCGTCGTACGGGCATACTCGAGCGTCCGATCGCGCGCGGTGACAAAAGCGGCCAGGGCGTCGGCGAGAGACGGAAAACGCTGACTCGGCTGCAGCGCTTGGGGTGCCCGGTTCACGCCCGGCGGCATCGGAGTCTCGCGAATCTTCCTCTCCCGTTGTTTTCGCTCCTCTGGAGTCTCGGTCCTCGCCGGAGACCGCAGGCTTTTCTCCACCAAGGCTATGAGCGCATCGTCGGAAATCGCCACGTGCTCGACGAATTCGAGAATGGACCAGCGGTCGGGCGACGGCTTCCACCTGGCCTGCTGCTCAGTCACACCCTGGACTGCTTCTATCAAGACCTGCCGGCTTCTAGTCAGCCGATCGAGTGCTTTCTGACGCTCTTTGTCGGTGATCATCGCAGACCCTATGTTCTCAAACCACCGCTCCCATTAGGACGATTATTAGAGACCGCTCCCTTTGGTCACAGCTCGGCCAGCGGCAGTAATCCCTAGCCGAGCCGTGACCAAAGGGAGCGGTTTCCACAGAACGCTTCCGTCGAACGCACGGCCTCTTTCAAGTTTTCACCCGCGCTTCGACACAGAACAACTTGCCGACGGTTTCGCAACTCACTACCTCAAACCCAGCGGCCTCAAGCATCGCGTAGACCCTGGGTTTCCGAAAAAAATAAACCGGGCAACCCAGGATGTAATGCAGCCGGATTTTGCGGACCGGCATGCGCCAGGTCCAGTAGCGCGGCCACGCGGATAGAAAAGTTGTATCGGTCAGCTTGCGGATGAGGCGGAGCCGTTCTGGTGGATCGAGAATGTAGTCCCAGAAGCCAATCGCTATCGTGATGTCGAAAGTCTGATCGGTTCTCCAGTTCAGTACATCGCTCAGAACGAAATCGCACTGTGCAGCCACGCCGTCCTGCTCCACCAGGTCGCGTGCGAGCTTCAGCATGTCGGGCGCGACATCCACGCCGGTTATGTGGCCGGCGCCGCGTTTGGCGAACTCGGTGACGAACCGGCCCGATCCGCAACCGATGTCGCAAATGCTCTTGCCGCGCACGTCGCCGCACTTCCGCATGACCCAATCGAAGCGCTGGTAAATGTCTTTGCGAAAAACTCGATCCAGGAAGCGGCTCACCGCGCTCTTGTCGGCGCCGGTGTAGATGGAATCGAATTCGCCCGCGATGGAATTCCAGAATCGCGCCACTTGCGGCATGTTGTCTGGCTTCATTTCGTCGTCATTTCCTTGAACGCGAAAGCCGGAGCGGAATCCGCGAGGCCGCTGTCACGGAAGCTCGTGAAGCGGTCGAGTGAAAGCATGGCCCGGAGGCGCGACTCGGTCTTGCTGAGATTCGTGTAGTGTCTCAACCGCGATTTGAGCGAAGCATTGAGGCGCGGTTGCTCCGGGTCGATTTCCCACGGATGCACGTACGCGACCGCGGGCAAACCTTCTCGCCAGACTCTCTGCAATCCCGCTTTTGTGTACCAATAGGGAAGCATTCGCAGATATCCGCCGCCCGCCACTGGCAAGTTCGGTCCCTTCGCGAAGCGGAACGTCGGCATCGGAAATTCGACGATCGGCCCAAACGGCGTCTCGACACGGAAAGGACCACGCGGCGCGTCCGGAACGCCATACACATCGTGTCTGATCGGGAAGACGCTGGAATCGTAGCGAAAGCCCAGCTCTGCGAGCAGGTCCAATGCCCAGGCGGACCGGCTGGTAATCGAAAAACTCGGCGCGCGATAGCCGAAGATCTGCACACCGCCGGCCTGCTCAATCGAGTTTTTCGCCCGCAATGTGTCTTCGCGAAATTCGTCCGGCGTGAGCTTGTATATCAGCCGGTGCCAATGGGAATGGCAGGCGGGCTCATGGCCTCTATCAACGATGCGGCGAACCAGTTGCGGACAATGCTCCGCAACCCAGCCGAGAATAAAGAACGTGCCATGAACGTTCAACTCATCGAACAGGTCGAGAAGGCGTTGCGTGTTTTTTTCGACACGGCTCGCGTAACCGTTCCAAGTAATGCGCTCAACGACGCTGGCGAAGGCCTCTACGTGAAAGTAGTCCTCAACATCCACGGAAATGATGCTGCGCGCGTTCAAACAGGTACTCATTATCCCACGCACTGGATGCGCGGTCATTTCCAAGCCATGCCGCGGCGCTGCGTGAGCGCATGATAGAAACCGAAGAACGTCGCGGCATTGATCATGCAGAAATAGAACGGAAGCATCAGTGTTTTCGGATGCAGCGGCCACAGCGTGCCCAGTAAGGCCAATAAATAGAAAATAGCCTGAAGGCAGAAAACGGCCAGATAGAGCGGCGAATTGAGTAAGAACAAGTTGGCGGCGAAGGCTGTCACCATCGCGAAGGGGACCAGCAGCCGGCTGACTTTGTGAGACAGGAAAAAGAACAGCGGCAGCGGCCGGAGCGGGGAAAGTAGTCCGCCGATTTCACGCAACTGCTGGACGTTTCCAGCCATGATCCGAATGCGCCGGCCGAATCCGGTCATCTCGTGCGCTTCCTCATACACGACGGCAGCGGGCTCGTAGACGGCGCGATAGCCCCGTTTCAGCACCGACACGGGGATCACGTAATCGTCGTTAATGATGGAAGGGGATGGGTGTGGATAGAGTTCCTTGCGGATAGCGTGCAGATGGCCGTGGCCGCCCAGGGTCGACGAGAGTTGAGATTCCTGGATCTTGAGAAAAGTTTCGTACTTCCAGTAGAAATCCTCCGACGCGCCGATGTTGACTTCATCCGCCTTCACAACCTTATAGATCCCGCTGACTGCGCCAACAGTCGGATCGGCAAAGTTCTCAACCAGCCGCCGCAAGGAGTCGGGATACAGCAGTGCCGGCGCGTCGGAGAACACCACGATCTCGCCGCGCAGTTGCGGCACGCTGGCATTCAGTGTCGCGAGTTTCCCGCGATTTTCGAGGAATGCAAGCACGCGAACCCGGGTTCCATCGGCCAGCCTCTCCGCGATGCGCACGGTCTCGTCCGTGGAGCCGTCCGATGCAATCACGATTTCCAGACGTTCAGCGGGATAGTCTAGAGCGAGCGTGTTTGCGATTTTCCGTTCGATTACGTCGGCCTCGTTGTAGGCGGGAATGAGCAGGCTAACGAAAGGGTGAGCCGGCTGTTTGCGCACTTCACGGCGTATAACCAGTCGCAAAGCCAAAAGGATAAGCGGATACCCGGCGTACGCGTAGACCGGGACGAAGACGGCCAGCCAAAGTATTGTTTGCGCGAGCACGGTTAGACGGCGCGCGTTTCTACACGGGGCGCGGGATGCGGCGTGCGATGTTGTTCATCGGCGCGAAACCACAACTCGAGCATCAGCAAGCTCCAGAGTTGGTGGTAGTTATTGCGGCGCCCGCGGTCGTGCTCCTCCAGCAAGCTCCGGACGAACTCAGGCGAAACGATGCCGCGGTTGAAAAACGAATCGCTGGTCAAGTGGTCCCACAAAAACGAACGCAACGAATCGCGGAACCAATTGGCCAGCGGCACTCCGAAGCCTCGCTTGGGTTGATGCAGCAACTGGCCAGGCAGACGATCGCCCAGCGCTTGGATGAAGATGTCCTTGCCGCGGCCGTTTCTCAATTTCCAGGCGTGCGGAATCGTTGCCGCCAGGCTGGCCAGCTTGTGATCGAGCATGGGGCAACGCACTTCGAGCGAGTTGGCCATCGACATCCGGTCCACTTTGACGAGCATGTCTCCGGAAAGCTTCGAGGTGGCCTCAAAATAAAGTGCCTGGCTGAGGACGTCCGCGCCGTTGGGTAACAGGCAGTGGGCGAACGTCTGAGTGAAAAAGGCGGCATCGTCCTGCGGCATCCATTCCGGGTTGAGCAAACGGCTTCGCAGGAAGTGGGGCGAGATGAATTCCAGGTAGCGCTCAAAAGCCGTCGGCCGGCTGATTAGTCGCAGATAGTTCTTTCCGTAGGTCGAATAAGGAAGCATATCCGCAACGCTTGAGATCAGGCCGCGCACCGCGAGAGGAATGCGATCGAAGGCGCGCCGCCGTTGAATGGCGAGAAAGCTTTCGTAGCCGGCGAAAAGTTCGTCGCCGCCGTCTCCAGTCA
>JBGPSX010000370.1:0-4404 GCA_041490325.1 Bryobacteraceae bacterium
ACCACGAGTCCGGTGCCGTTCATATCGATGCGACGCATACCCTCAGCATCGGACCGGTCCCGACGGCGCTTGCCGGACCCAGATTCGGGACGCGCCTCGACAATGGCGTCTTTTCCGTCATAGCCCTTCACGGTGATGCTGCCATTGAGTAGGGAAGCCTTGAGCATTTTTGGCCGCGCCGGATCGCTGAACGGGACCGTGACGCGGTCCGGTTGCGCATCCTGACTCCAGAGGAGACCTGTCGCGTAGAGAAATGAAAGAGAGATGATGAGCCTTTTCATGATTACTGTCCTCGCTTGATGATTCGTATACTTCCGTTGAGTGTGTCGAACTTGAATTCCGGGCCGCCGCCGCCGATTCGCATGCCGGTGAAATTTTCGGACCGATAGACGAACTTTCCGTCGCGCCGCTCCGCCGAGGGATTGATCTTCGGCAGGGTGATTACATCGAAATCGGTGTAGGCTCGTCCGTTAAACGTCTTCACCCGAACGTCGGCGGAGAGATTGGGCCGGAAGGATGTCTCGATGGTTCCGTTGACGGTCTTGAAAGAGCAATTGCCGGCCGGGTTCCGGGCAAACAGCACCGAAATCTTGCCATTCACGGTGTGAACGTACCCGGAACCGCTCACATCCGTCATTTCGATGCCGCCATTGACGTTGTTCAAATCGTAGTCGGCCGACGTATTCTTTACATCGATTTCGCCGTGGTTCACCGTAGCCAGCCGCAAAATGGTGGCGGCCGGCGCCTTGAGCTCGAAATCGTAGAACACCGTGTAGCCGCGATGCCACCGGTTCCTAAACCCGCGATCGCCGTCCGCGCAGTTGCATCGGAATGGGCCATCGACGAAAACTGTCAGCGTATTGTTGGCCTGTTTAACATCCAGCTTCACGTCACGCTTGGCATCGTCCATGTATTCCTGCGTTTCGGCCTGAATGGTTTTCTGCGCCACCATTTCGATTTCGGCGCCGTTGTATCCCGTCACGTGAATCGAGCCATTCACGTTGTCCAACTCCAGGCGCGCCGCGGCAGGAAACGTTTTGCGGATCGTTTCCTTCTCCTCCAGATCGAACCCGAAGGCCAGCGAGCCCGCCAGCATCGCTCCAACCGCTACTGCTAAACGAGAAGTGTTCATTGCAGTTGCTTCAGCGCCCATTGGGCACGCTGCCTCACATCCGGATTGACTTCTTGGCCGGATAACAAGAATTGAATGGCCGGACTGGCCGATTTTTCGTGCAGCTCCACCACCTGGTCCAGGATGGCGATTTGCACCAGCGGAGAATTCTGCTTGCCCAGAGCCTGGACGAGTCCCCTTCGTCCCACCGAGCTATCGGTGAAATTCCGCAGCGCATCCACTGCCGCCAGCCGGACGTTGACATTCGGATCGTGATTGACGGTCGCGAGCAGCGCCGACAGCACTTGCGGGTCGTCCTGCTCCACGCGATAGGCATAGTTGACGCCGCGCAGCCGGTCGCTTGCGTTTTGCTGCTGCATCAATGAAAGAGCAACTAGTTGACGCATGTTGTAAATCTCTCCACGCAGTTGTGAAACTTCGGAGGTGTCGCGGCCGCGCATTGAAAAGCCGGCCACCACCCCGATTGCTAGAAGAACCGCCGCAGCGGCAGCTTGAAACGCAGGATGACGCAGCCACCAGAAGCCCTGACGCCGTTCCGCCTCGCGCTGCCGCCAGGCACGCAGTGAATCGTAGAAGCGCACGCGCATACCGAGACTCGGATCTTCTTCCGGCAGCCCACCCAGAGCGCTCCACATGTCCTTCAGCTCCTCGGCTTCGGCGCGGCAACGCTCGCAGGTTTCAAGATGACCGCGAAACTCGCCATCCAGATCCGCCAGCGATCCTCGCCAGTAATCGACGAATTGTGTTCTTGCTTCTTCGCAATTCATGATGCCTTCTCTCCGGCTAGTTCAAAATAAATCTGTCCCAGCGCCCGCACGGCGCGATACACCCGAACCTTCACCGCACCCACGTCGCATCCCAGGATGGATGCGATTTCCTCGTATTTCAAATTCTGATAACGGCTGAGCACCAGCAGCTCTCGCTTCTCGATGGGCAGCCGTGCCATAGCTTTCTTGAGCAGCGCGATCTCCTGCTTGCGTTTCAGCTGCTCGTCCATCACGTTCACCTTGGCAAATTCCTTCTCGCCCAAAGCCACTTCAAACTTCCGTTTTCCGATGGTGTCCACATGCGCGTTGCGAGCGATCTGGTACATCCAGGCGGTAAACGGCCGCTCCGGCTGGTACGTTCGACGGTACTTCAACATCCGGACAAACACGTCCTGCACCAGGTCTTCGCTGAGGTCGCGATTTCCGTTGATGTGGACGAAGTAATTGAACAGCGGCCGGTGGTGGCGCTCGAACAGAATCGATAACGCCCCCAAGTCGCCGTCGCGGACTGCCTGCATCAGGCTGCTATCCGTTGCCTCGTACACAACCTTAATTACCGCCTTGGAAATAAAAGGTTACAGAACAAGTTACCGGCGCCCACCGCCTGGAAACGATAGATTAGACCGAGCTTACCAAACCCGGCAGGCCGGCTCGCGAATCATCGGCTGGCCCACCTTGCACGCGAACGCCTGCCCGAATTCAGGCATGTTTTGCAACACACCGTTGACTCGATATCGGCCAGGCGAGTGCGGGTCTATTTGTACCCGTAGCCGGGAGGCCTCAGGCCGGACATTCTGGCACCAAATCTGGCCCCACGCCAGGAAGAAGCGCTGCTCGGGCGTGAAGCCGTCGATCTTGGGCTGCGGCTTGCCGTTGATTGAGTTCATCAGCGCCATGAAGGCCAGGCGTATTCCGCCATTGTCCGCCGCGTTTTCTCCAAGCGTGAGCTTGCCATTCAGATGCACGTCGTCGAGCGGCGTGAAAGACGAATATTCCTGGACGAAGCATTCGGCGCGCCTCTCGAACTCTTTGGCATCTTCCGGCGTCCACCAGTCACGCAGATTGCCTTGCGGGTCGAACCGGCGGCCCGAGTCGTCGAAGCCATGCGTCAACTCGTGCCCCACCACCGATCCGATGGCCCCGTAATTCACTGCCGCATCCATGCGGTTGTCATAGAAGGGTGGCTGAAGGATTCCAGCCGGGAAGTTGATATTGTTTTCGGGCGGATAGTAGTAGGCGTTCACGGTTGGCGGCGTCATGAGCCATTCGCCAAGATCCACCGGCTTGCCAATTTTGTTCAGTTGCCGGCGAACTTCGAATTCGGTGGCGCGCTCATCGTTGGCGACGGCTTCGCCACGGACGATCTTCACTGGCGAGTAATCGCGTTCTTTGTCCGGATAACCGATCTTGTTCGCCACCGCTCGCAATTTGATCAGAGCTTGCTCTTTCGTCGCAGGCGTCATCCAAGCCAGGGTACGCACGTCGTCGCCCAGCGCCTTCTCGATCTCCTGAACCATCTTCAGAGTGCGGGCCTTTCCCTCAGCGCCGAAGGTCTCGTCCACGTATTTCTGACCTAACGCGAAACCCAGGTCACCATCGACGGCCGCGACACATCGCTTCCAGCGCGGCTGGATCTCTGTCTCTCCGGTGAGAATCTGATGATAGAAATGGAAGTCTTCATCGACGAACGCTTTTGGCAGAAATGCCGCTTCGGCGTGAAGCAGATGCCAGCGCAGGTAGGTTTTGATGTCCGGCAGGCTGGTCTGGACGAGCGTGGATTCAACCGCCCGGAAGAAATTGGGCACGGCGACATTCAGACTCTTGATCGGCGGCGTGCCTAACCCTTCGAAGTACTTCGGCCATTCGATGATCGGACACAGCGAGAAAAGCTCGTGAACCGTCAGCTTGTGGTAAGTCTGATTGGGATCCCGCCGCGTGACGCGATCGAGCGACCCTTTCGCCAGCGAGGTTTCAGTCGTCATGACGACTTGAGCATCGGCCGCGGCTTTCTCGGCGGGCTCCCCTAACAGCGCCAACATGTTCTGCACGTGCGTCAGGTATTGCTTGCGAAGCTCAACGGACTTGGCGTCGTCTTTGAAGTAATAATCGCGATCGGGCAGACCCAGCCCACCTTGATCGGCTTGCGCGATCACCGTCGTAGAATCTTTCGAATCCGGACCTGAGCCGAAATTGAACAGCGCACCCGCGTTAATCAGATGCAGACGCACCAGCACCGGCAGGATTCCAGGCTTGGTCTGGATCCCTTCGATGCGATCTAGGTCAGCTTTCAACGGCTGGGTACCCTGCTTTTCGATGCCCGGCTCATCCATGCAGGACGCATAGAAATCCCCGATCTTCTGCTCCACTGCCGTACGATTTGCGTTCGGAACAGTCGCCTTTTCGAGAATATTTCGCAGAATGGCGCGGTTACGCTCCTGAACTTCACTGGGGCGCCCCCAAACCGACTCGTCCGCGGGAATCGGATTGTTGGCCATCCAGGTTCCG
>JBGPSX010000371.1:0-4383 GCA_041490325.1 Bryobacteraceae bacterium
CCTTCAGCGAAGTGGCCGCGTATGGCAACTTCAGCGCGAATCTCACCGGTGAAGCGAATCCACAACGCTTACAAGGGATGCGCGTCACGGGGAATCTGTTCGAGATGTTGGGCGCGCGGGCAGAGATTGGAAGAACCATCGTGCCGGATGACGATAACGCGGGGAAAGCGAAGGTGGTCGTCCTATCGCACGGGTTATGGCAACGTCACTACGGTTCCGATCCGGGCATCGTGGGGAAGAAAATCACGCTTGGCGGCGAACCATTTACTGTCGCGGGCGTGCTCGCCGGATCGTTCGTGGTGCCTGGTCAGGCCGCTGACGTAATGGTTCCAATGCTGGCCGATGCCGATCCCTTTCGGCACAATCGCTCGTCCATCAGTTTCCTGCGCGCATTCGGACGTCTGAAGCCGGGCATCACGCAGCAACAAGCCAAGGAAGATCTGAACACGATTGCTAGCCAGCTCAAACGGGAATATCCCAAGGACTGGGATGCGACCATCAACGTGGTCCCGATGCGCGATGAGATCGTCGGCAATGTTCAATTGATGCTACTGGTCATTTTGAGCGCCGTCGGCATGGTCTTGCTGATTGCCTGCGCGAACATGGCGAGTTTTCTTCTGGCGAAGGCCGCGGCTCGGAGGCGCGAGCTGGCGATTCGCACCGCGCTGGGCGGGACACGTTCGCGGCTGATCCGCCAATTGCTGACGGAGAGCATGCTGCTCGCGCTGGCGGGTGGCGGTCTGGGAGTATTGTTCGCCGCGTGGGGAGTCTCCGGTCTGGTTTCACTCCTGCCGGCCACTCTACCGCGCACAGCGGAGATTCACGTCGACGCCCGCATGTTCGGACTGGCCTTCCTCATCTCGATATTGTCGGGATTGCTGTTCGGCCTGCTACCGGCGGTGGAGGCGTCGGCCGCGGATTTCAACGAAGCATTGCGAAGCGACGGACGCACCTCGCCGGGCAGCCAGGGCCGCAACCGGCTGCGGCGGGTGCTGGTGATCGGCGAAGTGGCGGTATCGCTGGTTCTTCTGATCGGCGCTGGATTGCTTCTTAAGAGCTTCATGCTCTTGCGCGACCTCAACCCGGGTTTCGACTCACGGCATGTCTTGTCGGCGCGATTGGCGCTGCCATCCAAGCGATATCCGACGCGGGAAGCGATTGCGACGCTGCACGACAAGATTCAATCGCGGTTGGCGTCGCTGCCGGGTGTTGAATCGGTGGGCAGCGCATCCATTGCTCCGTTGAGCGGGCCCTTGGCCTCGACTGATTTTCAAATTGCAGGGCGGCCAGCTCTCACGGGCAAGGATGTTCCAACGGCTCAATATCGGATGATCGATCCGGGCTATTTGGCTGCATTGCGGGTCCCTATTCAGCGCGGCCGGAACTTCTCGGCAGCGGATACCGAACATGCGCCTCTGGCCGTGATCATTAGCGAATCGATTGCGCGAGCCCACTGGCGCGACGGCGATCCAATCGGCGCGCACATTCTCATGGAGGACGATTTGGGTAGAGCGCGCGATCTCACGATCGTTGGCGTGGCCGGCGACGTGCGGCAAGAAAACCTGGAAAACCCTCCCACGCCGTGTGTTTACGTTGCGATGGCGCAGATACCCAATGGGAATGCACGCTGGATCGCGAACAATATGTTCTGGCTGATTCGAACTTCGGGAGAGATTTCCGGATTGGGTGACACGGTGCGCCGTCAAATCCAGGAAGTGGATCCGGATGTCGCGGCAGCCAGCATTCAGCCGTTCGACCAGTACCTGGTGAAAGCGGTGGAGTCGCGGCGGTTCAGTCTTTCGCTGATCGTCGCGTTTGCCGGTGCGGCTTTGCTACTGGCGGCTTCCGGAGTGTATGCGCTCATCGCAAACCTGGTGGTGCAGCGGACGCGAGAAATCGGCGTGCGAATTGCGTTAGGGGCGCAGCCTCGAAACATCTTCTGGCAGGTTGCGGGCGAAGGTGTTTTGCTGACGTCGGCCGGCGCAGCGATCGGCCTCGGGGCGGCATTCATCCTGGTGCGATTGATCTCGTCGATGTTATACGGAGTAACCAGCCACGACATCGTCACCATGCTCGAAGTCTCGGCGGTTTTGATTGCGACGGGCGGGGCCGCGAGCTACTTTCCGGCGCGGCGGGCGGTGAATGTCGATCCCGTGATTGCGATGCGCGAGTAATTACAAATTCGCCAGCAGCTTCTTCCAGCGTTCCCAGGCGTCGTCGCGAGCTTTCTTGTTCGGACCGCTGGCATCCGGCGCGTCGCCGAGACGCATGAAGGCGTGACCGGCGCCCTCGTAGGTGATTGGGTCGTACGTCTTGCCGGCTTCTTTCATAAGACCGGAGGACGTGGGAATGGTTGCGTCGACGCGCGCATCGTTACCGCCGTAGAAGCCAAAGACGGGCGCTTTGATCTTTGCGATGGCATCCTTGGAGTCTGGACCGACGCCATAAAATACGAACGCCGCCGAGAGGTCGGCGCGATTGGTGGCGAAGCGGAAACTCTGGCCGCCGCCCCAACAGAAACCGGCCACCGCGATCTTGCCATTACAGGCCGGGATTTTCTTAGCGTAGCCGGCTACCGCGTCCAGGTCGGCTGTGACTTGATCCGGCGGCAGTTTCCCGATGCCTTGCACGGCGGTGCCCGGCGCAAAGTCGGTGGTGCGGCCGCCGTTGGGCGCCATTCCCGATAGTAGATCCGGCGAGATAGCGATGTATCCGGCTTCGGCTAACTCGTCGGCTAGGTTTTGCGCCCAATCGGTCAGTCCCTGGTTTTCATGGAGGACGAGAATCACGGGCGTCTTGTGGCTGACTTCCGGATAGACGACGAAGGCTTCCACGGTACGGTCGCCGTGTTTGATCGAGACCCATTCGCCGTGGCGTGGGGATTTGTTCAGGCGGTCGCGGGCCCAGTCCTGAGCGGGCAGGGAGAGGCAGAACGCGGCAATAAAAACGAGCAGGGTTCGCATGAGTTCTCCTTCTTGATGATAGTGTGGCGCACGCACTCCTGCGTGCCGCGTTCACAATCGTGTGAACGCCTTCGTGGCCGGTAGCAAACCAGCCTGGCGTGCGCATGAGTGCGCACGCGGCACGCAAGAGTGCGTGCGCCACGGGACACGGTAGAATTGCGAGTGAGCCATGTTTGCATTTCTGGCACAGGGCGATTCGCTCTCCCGCATTTTGCACCAACAGGAGCTCACGCCTTGGATGATCGTGGCGGCCATCGGTGTAGCGTTCGCACTCGGCGCCGCGCACGCGCTGACTCCGGGGCATGGCAAGACCATCGTCGCGGCGTATCTGGTGGGATCACGCGGGACGTTGAAGCACGCGGCATTCCTGGGTGCGATGGTGACCTTCACCCATACTGTCAGCGTGTTTCTGCTGGGAATGGCCACGTTGTTTCTGTTCCAGTACGTTGTGCCGGAAAAAATCACGCAGATCCTGGGCGCGATCTCGGGATTGTCGATTGTCGCCATCGGTGCGTGGATGCTGTACAAGCGCACGCGCCGCCCGACGGATCACCACCACCATCATCACCATGACCATGGCCACGAACATCACCGTCATTCTCATGACCACGGCCACGAGTACCACGAACATTCGCACATGCCCGACGAAGTGAGTTGGTCGGGATTAGTGGCGCTGGGTGCAAGTGGAGGGCTGGCGCCGTGCGAATCGGCACTGGTCTTACTGCTCACCGCTGTCGCGATGCGCCGCGTCGGTCTCGGGCTGGTGTTGCTGGTGGCGTTCAGCGTTGGGCTTGCGATCGTGCTGATGGGAATTGGCGTTGTGGTGATTTATGCCAAGCACCTGCTGCCGGAGAGCAGCAAGAGCGATAGGAATCCGTTCTTTCGATGGATGCCGGTGGCATCGGCCGCTATCGTGCTAGTGATCGGCTTGTTGATGACCGGCGTATCGCTTGGGTGGATTCATCCCAAGTGGATGGCTGGCTGAATTGAAGAGTCATTTAAACCGCTCCTTGCAGTCACGGCTCAGTGTGGGCACTATACCGTTAGTGTCCGGTAATATTTCTAGCCGAGCCGTGACCAAAGGGAGCGGTTTTTACTCATAACGCAATGCGTCGAGCGGGTTCACCCGCGATGCGCGCCGGGCGGGAATGAAACCGGCGGCCAGCGCCGTCACGATCAGAACCAACGGCGCCGCGAACATCACCACCGGATCAAAGGCTTTGACGCCGAAGAGCTGAGTCTGGGCGAGGCGCGCCAGAGCGAGTGCCGCGGGCACGCCAATTGCCAGGCCGATGCCAAGAATCCAGAAAACTTCGCGCAACACCATCGACCGGATGCGTGCGGGCGCCGCGCCAAGGGCGATGCGGATTCCGATCTCGCGCGTGCGCCGCGTGACGTTGTGCGCCATGACGCCGTAGAG
>JBGPSX010000372.1:0-4378 GCA_041490325.1 Bryobacteraceae bacterium
CGATCGCTCAGCACAGCGACGTTGCCCGCGTTGAGCTGGTCATCGGATTCCACCAGCCCGCGCCCCAACCTGGCGCGCACGCCCAACATCGAGAACGCGCTCGCGGAAACTCGCTGCGCGCTGATCTGATCCGGCTCTCCGCCGCCGGTCAAGGTGACGAAATCCCTGAGATGGCCGCCGATTTTCTCAAACAGGTCACCCCGGCTGGCTAAGCGCGGATAGTCCTGCGGCGGAACGCCATTCAGAATCCGGCTCGACGTGGTTTCCTCGATCCGCACCAGCCGTGGAGATGCCTCGTAAGGCAGCGGCCGCAGCAGCACCGCGTCGACAATGCTGAACACCGCCGTGTTGGCCCCAATCCCAAGCGCCAGGATCAGTGTGACCGCCAGCGCGAACAGCGGGTTCCGAACCAGCCATCGCAGCGCCGGCTGCAGGTCTCGAATCATAACGGGATTAGACAACAACCAGAGCTGCGGAGTTCCCTGGACTACGCGACTACATCCGCTTTCCGAGTCCCTCGAATTTCCGCCGCTCCCCTTCCGCTCCGTGACAGATCGCGCACGACTCGGCGCCCTTCACATCCAGATCCGATACCTGCGCGTAGATCAGCCCCTTATCCTTCCAGGAGATGATTCGCAAGCCCTGCTCTGAGGAGAAGTAGAACGTCAGCCCTCCGGATCGATAGCTCTCTCCGCCCGACGGCACGATCTTCGATGACGACGAAATCAACAGCGAGATCGGCTTCCGATCCATTTCGTACGCCAGGTAGGCGACGTCTTCACCGCGATATTGCATCAGCCGCGCGCCTGCCAGCGCATAGCGTTTCTGCCCGCCTTCCGGATAATTCGGCAGCGTCAAATGGAACGGTACCCGCGGCTCCAGCCAGCTCGAAACGACCCGCGGCTGGCTGGATGAGACGTCCAATGGAAACGCCCCGTTAGCGAAATTGCGATGCGCCCGAGCCGCGAATTGCTCGTACTCCGACCTTCCGGTTGAAAATCGCGGAATCGCCAGCGCGATCAACACCGCCACCGCAGCCGCCAAAGCCGCCGCTGTCGCCCAACGGCGCAGCCTCTGCCGCCGCTCCCAGCCCGCCACCATCCCACGCACGGCCGCGTACGACTTCTCCGCCGCGTCATAGAGCGGCGTTGCGCCGCGCACCGCATCCACGGTCCCGCGCATTTCGTCGTACTCTCGCCGGCACTCGGCGCATTCGGTGAGATGAGCTTCGAACTCCAACGCCTCGGCGCCCGTCACTTCGCGATCGATGTACAACGCGATTCGAGGCCTGATCTCGCTACACTTCATCATCGCCGCACCTCCGGCGTTCGAGGCGTCAATAACTGCCGCAAAGCTCCGCGCGCCCGCGCTAGCCGGCTCATGACAGTCCCCGCCGGGCAGCCCAGGACCGTGGCGATCTGGGCATACGTCAGATCTTCGATTTCACGCATCACGATAATCTCGCGCCATGGCCCAGGCAACGAATCCACTGCCGCCCGAACTTCTGAGACCAGCAACTTCCGGCTCATCGCCAGCTCGACGTTCTCATCGGAAACGATCGCCGCCGCGTCGTCAAACTCGGTCTCCTGCGACCGCGACATCCGCCGCCGCTCATTTTGCCAGACATGCCGCATGATGGTGAAGATCCATGGCCGGATTTCATCGGCATCCGCAACCACCGGTTTGCGCTTGGCTGCCAGCGCCCGCTTATAAGTCTCCTGCAACAATTCCTCGGCTTCCCAAGGCTCTCCACAGAGAGACCGGGCATAGCGATACAGGGATGGATAACATCCCATGACACACTCGGCGAACGACGGCAGATCAGCTCCTTCCCTCTATGGGATCACACCGCGGAGGGCCGAAAATTCCCCAAACTTTTCGCGGGCTTGTTGGAATAATCCCTCGCTCACGGTGTAGACAGGAATGATCACCGCGGGCGGGAGCATCGCCCGGGTGGACAAGGAGGTACATTGTGCGAATCAAGATGAGTTGGACCCTCGCTGCCGGCCTCGCCGTTGCGGTGGGCGTTCTCATGGCCCAGGACAAGCCGAAGCCATCCAGCTACGCCCCCGTCGATATCCATGAAACGTTTACGGCCGTCATGAACCGCATGTCCGCCGCAAAGGCCGACATCATGAAGCGTCAAATGGCGCTGCTCGAAGAGCGCTACGACCTGAGCAATCATCCCGCGCCCGGCGTTACGATGTCGCGCAACAAGCCGGTCCAGGGGGGTGTGCGCGTCAAACTGGCTTCGGGAATCACCTGGGACCAGCTCGCGAAGCTGGCTCCAGACCAAGTCAAAGCGCGCGACATTTTCCCCGCCGGCTTTCTTCCGCTTCCTCATCCCAATCATCCGGAAGGCGGAATGCTTTTCCCGAAAACCGAAATCGACGAGATCAAGAAGCAGGAGGACCGTGACCTCACGCGCTTCGATCTCGACTTCGACACGCCCGATCACTTCCTGCCTGAATTCCCTCCACCGATTTATCTGACTACTCGCCCCGACCTCGGCGATGTGTCGCAGGGCAAGCTCCTCTCCCTCGAAAACTACTACGAATTGTTCAACGGCCTTCTGAACCCAAAACAACTCGAAGGACTGCGCCTGCTGCTGACGGTCTTTCCGCAACAGCAATACAATCAGACCTAGGATCGCCGCACCGCCCGCGCCAGCCGAGGGGTAGCGTGTTTCGACTGTCACGCCAACGGCCACACCAACCGCGCCACGCACTTGGTCGGCGACATCCGGCCCCAGGAGTTCCGGCACCGCATCAATACGCCTTCTTTACGCGGCGTAAACATCCAGCGCCTGTTCGGCTCGCAACGCGCACTGAAGTCCGTGGAAGACTTCACCGAATTTGAGCAACGCGCCGCCTATTTCGACGGCGACCCGGTGATTGCGATGAAGAAAGGCGCTAATATTCTGGATCGAGGGAGCCAGGTCCACGCCATGGCCGAGTTCCAGGAGATTCTGGATTTTCCCCCGGCCCCCAAGCTGAATGTCGAAGGCAAACTCGATCCTAGGAAGGCGAACGCCGGCGAACTGCGCGGCCAGGAGCTTTTCTTCGGCAAAGGCCGCTGCGGCGGCTGCCACCCGGCGCCATACTACACGGACAATCTCATGCACAACCTGCAAGCCGAGCGCTTCTACAAACCGAAAATGGTAAATGGCATGATGGCCTCCGCCGACGGCCCAATCAAAACGTTCCCGCTGCGCGGCGTGAAGGACAGTCCGCCGTACCTACACGATGGCCGCCTGTTGACGATCGAAGATACGGTTGAATTCTTCAACCTGATCCTGGAGGCACAACTCACGGCGCAAGAAAAGTTAGACCTGGTAGCGTTCCTGCGCGCACTGTAGTCCTGAGGGTGATGAAAGCTCCGAGTCTACGCCAAGCAGTCACAGCCGCTAACCGAGCCGTGACCAAAGGGAGCGGTTGTTCAGTAGAGTTCATTACCACCGCCTTTTGGGATTCCGTCCCAAACGGGTTTCAGAACAGAACAACCTTACAGGTCCTGCTCAACCGCCGTGACGCTGCTCGATCTAAGTTCGCCATAAGCAAAAAACAGCGCCTCGAGCGCATACACCAGTGCAATGCCCGTAAGGGCCGCGAGCCGATGCGCAATGCGGAAAAATTCATGGCCCAACGGCAACGGCGCACTCAAGGCAACCAAAACTAGAACCGTTTCGGGACGGATGATCGATTGAATCCATCGCGGAACTCTCTTCCAGTCCGCATTGTCACGAACCTGCGGGTCCGCTATCTTGCGCGCGACGAACATCAAGACGGCCACCCCAAGACAAAGAGAAAACTTCGTCCCACGACCCGGCCATTCCGATCCCAAACACGCCGCCACCAAATGGACAATCGTAGCCAGACACCCGACTTGAGCGAGCACCTTGAGCTGATGGCGATGCGTCGCCAAAAACTCAATGAAACGCGTGGGCGGCTGCTCTTGCTCCTGAGCATTGGGATCCAATCGCACATAATAAAAGCCTGCGACAATCAACCCGGCGCCGGCGGCCAGGAAAAGCGACAGGACTAGTCTCTCCGGCCGCTTCGACGGAAAGCCTTCGTGCAGAGTCACGTAGGTGAATAAGCCAAAAACGCCGACGCCCCAAAGCACCAAAACCACACCGACGATTCGGCTCAGCAAGCGCATCGAGGGCATGCTCCATCGCGCCACATTGCCGCGTAGGATCGAAACACTAAGAGTCGCTACCTGGGCTTCTCAGAACGGAACATCATCATCGGTGATCCCCTGATCACCAATCGGTTCCCCCGCTTGCGGCTTCTGCGCGCCGCGCGGCATCGACACCGGCTGCGGCCCCGCACCCTCCGCACCGCCGCCTTCGCCACCGCGCCCGCCCAGCAGAATC
>JBGPSX010000373.1:0-4374 GCA_041490325.1 Bryobacteraceae bacterium
AATCACTCGCTCGGTGACTTTGAACTGACGAGACAGGCCGGTATCGAAATTGAACAGACCGGGACCGGAAAGGATATTCCGGCCAGCATTTCCAAATGTTCCCGCCGGTGCGATCTGCCACGCAGGATTTTGTCCCGCCTGGCAATTGGATCTGGCGCCGTTCGCCAATATCGTGCAGGTGTTGAACCAGCCGCTCACGCCGGGATTGTCGAGATGCCAGTCCCCGATGACCATGGGCCGGTCGTTGTTAGCGCCTGTGCTGCTTTGATCGATGCCGTCGTAGACCGTGAATGGCTGTCCTTGCTGTGCGGTAAGGATACCCTTGACCTGCCAACCCGAAACGATGTAGCCCAGCACTTTGTTGGAGCGCGTTCCCGGCAGATCCCAAACGAAGCTGCCGACAAAGCGATGCGGCACGTTGAAGTCCGCCAGCGCCCGATCGCCTTGCAGATTTCGAGCATCCTGCGCGCTGCCGTTACTGTTGTTGCTTCCGGTGGAAATGTTGCCGCCGATATCGATGGCCTTCGACCACGAGTACGACGCCACAAAGCTCAGGCCGTGAGCGAAGCGGCGCTCGAGGCGCGCTTGCAATCCGTGGTAGTTCGAGTTGCCGATGGACGAAATAAATCCGCCGGTAATGTTGCCCCATGGTTGATACGGCCGCCGGCTCTGCACCGAGCCCACGGTGCCAGGAAACGCCTGGTTGATGTTCCAGACGGTCGGCAATCTATGCGATTCGTTTCCGACGTAATTGACTTCGACCAAGAGATTGCTGGCGACTTCGCGCTGGACGCCGAAGCTCCATTCGTTCGTGTAGGACGTCTTGAAGTTGGTTGCTATTCCGGGCGGTGTGGCGGAGGGATTGCCCGAAAAGGCGTTGGCAAGATTGGGCAGCGGAACCGAGGTTGCCGAGAATGGACCGGCAGTCTGGCTGTTACGGTACGGCGAATTGCGATTCAGCGGCGTGATGCCGTTGCCCGCAATCTGGTGATTGTAGAACGTGCCGAAGCCGCCGCGAATAACTGTCTTGGTGCCGCCCCATGGACGCCACGCGATGCCCAGCCTAGGCCCGAAATTATTTCTGTCTGTCTCCCACAACTGAGCGCCCTTGAGGCTCGCATCGGCTACGGCGACGAGCAAACCGTTCTCGATGTGCCAGCGGAAGCCTTGAGCGTCCTTGAGCGTGTTTGTGATTGGATCGAACGAAGCCATCTTGTCGACGCGTTCCCTGAGAGGCAGATCCAATTCCCAACGCAGACCGTAGTTGATGGTGAACTTCGGCGTGACCTTCCAATCATCCTGGAAGTAAAAGCCGTAGTTGTCCGCGATGGCATTGTGGAAGGGCGTACCGGGATTGCGTGTCGCCGATTGGGGCAGGCCGAGCAGCAGGTCGGCCACGGAGTTTCCGGTGAACGTGTTCTGGAAAGCGAAGGCGCCTCGTCCATTGGACGTGAAGAACGAGTTGAACAGAATGTGGAGATAGTCGACGCCCCACTTCATGGTGTGCGAGCCTTTGGTCCAGGTCATGTTCTCGATGTAGTTGTAGTTGTTGTCGTGGCGCCCTTGGGGCAGGTTGGTTGGTCCACCGATGGTCACATATCCGGTCAACGCTAGCTGGGGCGCTCCATTGTTGAACGGAGTGACGCCGGCATCCGGCAAACCGCCGATCTTCAAGGAATTGATGATATCCACGTTGCTGTCTTCTTGAATTCTGTAGAACCCGAAACGGATGTAACCCACGCGAGCTTCGTTCACCAGGTTAGGACTGAAAATGTGCGTCCAGCCGCTGGTTGCCTGTTGGGTCCGCTGCATCTCCTGGCAGCCCCATCCCTGCACCGAACGAGCCGAGCAGAGCGGGTTCGACAACGGATAAAATTCGTGCGAGTCCAGGAACTGGTAGGAGCCATAGACTTGGTCCTTTTCTCCGAAGCGATGATCGACGCGCGCCGAGAACTGGTCTGAATCGTAGAGGCCTTTGCTGGAAGAGACGATGTTGTTCGTAGTGCTATTTAGATTAGGCAGCGGATAGAGCGCCAACAGGCCCGCGCCTTGCGAGCTCCACAGCGATTTCGGGATCTGATTGCCGGAGAAAGTGCCGCCCGCCGGATTCCTGAGCGCAGTGCTGAGCGAGCTGAAGTCTCCGTTGCGGAACGCTGCAGGTGGGACCAGCGCCAGGCTCGAAACCCCGTTGCCTCGATTCTGGTTCTCCCAGGCGACAAAGAAGAACGTCTTGTTCGTTCGGATCGGTCCACCCAGAGTCACGCCATATTGATTGCGGATGAACGAAAGTTTCTGTGGAGCGAAAAAGTTCCGTGCATCCAGCGCCGAGTTGCGATAGAAATCCCAAGCCGTGCCGTGGAATGCATTCGTGCCGGACTTGGTTGTGACGATCACCTGGCCGCCGGCTTGCCGGCCGTACTCGGCGGAATAAGTGCCAGTGAGGACGCGAAATTCCTGAACCGAATCCAGTACCGGCGTATGCAGTGGCTGATTGCTGGCCTCGTCGTTGTTATCGACGCCGTCGAGGATGTACTGCGTCGATACTTCATTACTGCCGGCAATGTTCATGCCGCCGCGGAAACCGATGGTGGATCCCTGGGCCGGCGCAAGCACGCCAGGTTGCAGGAACGCAAGCTGCAGATAGCCGCGCCCGTTCAAGGGAAGTTCGACTATCTTCTTTTGATCGACGACGTTTCCGATCGCAGCACTCTCAGAGGAAATGAGCGGAGCGGCGGCGGTCACTTCAATCTGCTCGGACACGGCTCCAACCTGAAGCGCCACGTCCATGCGCGCTTGCTGGCCGACCTCGAGCGTGATTCCGGTTCGCACGTCTTTCCGGAATCCTTCATGCTCGGTTGTCAGTGTGTATTGGCCCGGCGCAAGCTGCGGGAACACGAACTCCGCGTTTTCACCTACCACGACCGATTGCGCTGCATTCGTGCCGATGTTGACGACTGTGACTTTGGCGCCTGGAACAACGGCGCCGCTCTGATCGGTGACGCGTCCCAGCAGAGTCGCCCGAATCCCTTGTGCCCACACGATTGAAAACGTTGATACAAGTAGCGCCAGGTAGGGCGCCGCTGAAGTGGCAAAACCCCGTTTCATATTTGCCTCCAGAGACCGGACTGAATTGGATTGAGTATAGAGTACTTTTTCCAAGTCAACAAGGGGGTGGCGTGCTTTGGACGTGGCGTTTTTCGGCTTGAAAGCGAGTTTGAAACGAAACTAACCTGCGAGCGCGGCTTCCAAGGGCTCGCCCAGCGCGAACAACAGATTCTCTTCCAATGGGCGCGCGATCATCTGCAGGCCGATCGGAAGCCCATTGGCCGCCTCGCCACAAGGCAGCGATAGAGCCGGAAAACCAAGTACGTTGATGGCGCGAGCGAAGCGCGTGGTGGCCAGACGCATGTCTTGCATTTCGCCACCGATTTCAACCTGCTTCTGGCCGATGCGCGGCGCCGTAATCGGTATGGTGGGTGTGAACAGGCAATCGATATCGCGGAAGAGCGCCAGAAAATCCTTGAGCAGAACCTTGCGGAGGCGCTGCGCGTTCACGTAATCGGTGGCCGCAACTAGCCGCCCCTGATCCAGCAACGCCAGAACGTCCGCGCCGAAATCCTGCCGCCGGGAGAGATGTGCTTCGTACAGAGCGGACGCCTCAGCCAGCAGAATGACACGGCCCGCGCTATTGACCGCATCGACATCCGGCACGCGCACCCGAGTCACGCGAGCGCCCAGTTCCTCGGCTAAGCGCGCGGCCCGGTGCACTGCATCGCGCACTTCCGGCGCGACCGAGGAAAAATAGTAATTCTCCGGAAGCCCGATTCGAATGCTCTGGATGCTGCTGGGTGCTTGGCGGCGGCGCGTGCTGCCATCCATCACGTTGAGAGCGACGTTGGCATCCGCTACTGTGCGCGTGAGGGGGCCGACGTGATCCAGGCTGAATCCCAGCGGTTGGATACCTGAGCGATCCACCAGGCCATAGGTGGGTTTGAGTCCAACCACGCCACAGAATGACGCCGGGATGCGAATCGACCCGCCAGTGTCGGTGCCGGTGGCCATGAGCGCCATCTCGGTGGCGACCGCGGCTGCCGATCCTCCACTCGATCCGCCGGGTGTATGTTCCATATCGCGAGGATTGCGAATGACGCCGAAGTGCGGATTTTCAGAAGTGACCCCATAAGCCAATTCGTGCAGTCCGGTTTTTCCAACCAGCACGGCGCCTGCCGCAGCCAGCTTTTCGGCCACCGGCGCATCGGAGGACGGAACAAAGCCGGCGTACAGCTTCGAGCCGGATGTGGTGCGAATCCCCTTGGTCCAGATCAGGTCCTTGTGCGCGATCGGGATGCCATGCAGCGGACCCCGGACAGTACC
>JBGPSX010000374.1:0-4330 GCA_041490325.1 Bryobacteraceae bacterium
AGTTCTTCGATGAAGGCATCGCGCTGCGGCTTCGGCCAGTGCTTGATTTCGCGAAAAAGGAAGCGCACAATCTCCTGTAGCTTTGTAGTGCGAACACCGTACGGCTCCACAGGTTCTTTGAAAAAGTTACTTACGCCTTTGTGGAAATCCGGTTCAGACGCCGCTCTGAGCTGGCGTCGCATGGCATGGACTAGCTGGTTCGTTGTCATCCGGGATTCCTTCCAGGATACCGATCTAACGCCACCACGAAAACCGGACGATCTATGGAAGACATGCACACACGCCTCCTGCTAGCCGCTGGCTGCGCGTCCCTTTGCCTGGCTCAGACGCCCTTGCGCGTGATCACAACGCCGGCGAAACCTCAATCCATTTCGTTCATCTCGGTCCGCTTGCAGGACCTGAGATTCGGACGAGAAGGTCCGTCCTATTTTTCGAGCGATCGAAATCCGGTGCGAGGCAAACAGGAGATCGTTGAACTGTCGCTGCACGGCCAGGAAGCCATTCGCAGCGTTCGGTTCGACTTGGCCGGCGATGCGGGGCAACCGCTCGGGGCGCCGGTAGCGTTCCGCACCGGCGATGGATCCGATGCCTACGAGTATCTGCTGTTGATGAACGTGCCGTCGCAGCCGTTCCGCATTCGCGCCAGCGGCGACGATATCGGCGGGCAACGCTTCGAACGCACTTATCGGCGTCTGTTCGTGCCCGCGAATACCGAAGCACCCGCGCAAGCCTTGCCCGCCGAGCTCGAACCGGTCGCCCAGCGCATGATGCAGGAGTACGCCGCGCAAGTCCGTGCGCAGTTTGACGCAGCCCAGCGACGTTATCCCGACGGCGTCATCCGGCTGGCGCGCGCTGAAGTGGTCCAATCAAACTACGAGGCGTTGCGATCGCCGGTGGGCAACGAAATTGGGATGCGGCTTCGCATCGCCGTCCGATTTGGCGCGGAAGGCGACTATAGTTTATCCCCGCATGTGTTCCCTCTCTACCAGAATGCCGACTGGCGCGGAGACGTGACCATGAAGGTGTTGGACGCGGCCGTAAATCCGTCGCCGCAAAACACGGCTGCCGACACGCTCGACGACGTGCTTCGATACGGTGGCGCGGCGCATTACCAGGCCGATCGTGTATACCAATTCACTTTCGATCTCGCGCCCAGCTACGTCATCCGCAACGTCAGCAAAACCCGGTTCTGTGTCTACACCGAAAGCTATCGAGCGGCCGGCCGATTGGCGAGATGGGAGTCGATCCTCGCAAGCACCGCGCCGGTGAAGTACCGTGTGGATATCCCGACTTTAGACTTCGTCTCAGAAACCGCAGATCAGCCGTCCCAGCGAACTTACTATCAGAATTTCCTGCGCGAGGGCGCGCAAGACTGCGGGCCTGCTCCAACCAATCGTTTTTGACCGCGCGCGTTAACAGCCTATGGTAATGTTGGCCGGCCGGAGAATTGGGGGTAGGATCGGATTTCCGCCTGCTGAAATCGCAAGCATGCAAGAGTCTACAAGGCGGAAACTCCGTGCCTGTACCCAATTCTTCCAGATGCCCCACTTCCACCCCAGGCTGTTAAGCGTGCTTACGCCAAAAGAAGTAAACGGGAATTCCGGTCGCGATCAACGCCAGGCCCGCAAGCGCCGGACCAGGCCGCGTAATCAGAGTATTCACCAGAAACCATAGGGTGACTGCGAGAAACAACAACGGGGTCACTGGATAGCCCCACATGCGGTACGGACGCGGGAGATCGGGACGCTTGCGGCGAAGCAGCATCATGCCCAGCACCGTCAGTCCGTAGAAAAACCACAGTGCAAAGAGCGCGTACTCCGCCAGCGTTTCATAAGTCCCGCTGAGCAGCAGAACCACGCCCCAAACCGCCTGCGCGACGATCGCGAAGGCCGGGGTCGCGAAGCGCGGATGCACCTCCCCGAATTGACGAAAAAACAAACCATCCTGCGCCTGCGCGAAATAGATGCGAGGGGTCGCCAGGCAGCAGCCGTTCAGGGTGCCCATGATCGATATGAGGATGATCGCCGAGACCAGCGTTCCCCCAGCGCGGCCCATCACACGCTCCGCGGCCGAGGCGCCCACCTGATCGCTGGCTGCGATTTCCGGAATGCTCATAACGTTCAAGTACGCGATGTTGGCCAGCAGATAAATCGCGATGCATGCGCCCACACCAATCGCGAGCGAGAGCAATATGTTCCGCTGCGGATTTTTGATCTCGCCAGCCACGAAGCTGACCAGGATCCAACCGTCATACGCCAGCAGACAGGCCAGCAGCGCCACGCCGAAGTGTCCGAACGAGAATGCCGGCGCGGGCGGCATAGTTGTCGCCGCCCCAGCGGTTCCGTGATAGAAAAGGCCAGTGGCGATGATAATCGCGATGCCGGCTACTTTCGCCAGCGTGAAGGCTTTCTGAACCACGGCGCCGCCGGAAACACCCCGGTAATTGATGGCGGAGAACAACACGATGGCGGCAATACCCAACAACTTGGAGAGCAACGGACTCAGCGGCACGAAGTACGAAACATACAGCGAAAACGTCACGGCCATCCAGGCCACCTGCGCCGTGCGGCCGACCAGAAACATCGACCAGCCATAGAGAAAGCCGCCGGCGGGTCCGTAGGCCTCGCGCAAGAAAACATACTGGCCCCCGGTCGCCGGAAATGCAGCGCCGAGTTCAGCGCACGCCAAGGCTCCGAAGAAGGAGGCAATGCCGGCGAAGACCCAAACCGAAATGATCGAGGTTACGGACGATAGATTGCGCGCCACCAGATTTGGGACGAGAAAAATCCCGCCGCCAATGATCGTTCCGACAACGATAGCCAGTGCGTCCGGCAACCCCAGCCTGCGCGGAAGTTCCCGCGTCATTCGCGGCAAATCCCCCGCTCGCTGGCGCGAACGAAACGAACCAGGTGCCGCGTGTGCTCGGTGTTCAATTCTGATTCAATCCGCGCCAGAGCATCCGCGAGCTTGAGTCCGGAGCGATACAGTATCCGGTAGGCTTCTTTGAGAGCGCCGATCTCCTCGCGGCTGAAACCGGCGCGACGCAGTCCTACCAGGTTCAAACCCTTGGGCGCGACGTTGAAATCTGAGTACATAAAAAATGGGGGAACATCGCTGTTGACGCGTGAATTCCCGCCGATCATCGCGAGCCGCCCGATCTTCGAATACTGATGAATCACGACGCCGCCAGAGATGAAGGCCTGATCCTCCACTTCGACGTGCCCGGCCACCAGCGCGCAGCTTGCGATAACGCAGTTGTTCCCGATACGGCAGTTGTGGGCGATGTGTCCCGAGGTCATGATGTAGTTGCCGTCGCCGATTTCGGTGACGCTTTCAGGCTGCGTGCCTCGGGAGATCGTGTAGTGCTCGCGAATCGTGTTGCCGTTGCCAATCCGCAGGTAACTGCGTTCACCGGTGAAATTCTTGTCGAGGGGATCGCTGCCGAGCACGGTTCCAGCCGAGACCTCGTTGCGCTCGCCCAGCGTCGTCCAACGCTTCACGTATACGTAAGGCTCCAAGCGGCACCCGGCTCCGATGACCACATCTTCCTCGATGATGGCGAACTCGCCGATCACTGCCTGCGGCCCGACCTGCGCGCTCGAATGCACGCGCGCCGTGGACGCGATCGTAGCCGAAGGATCAACCGGCATAAGTTTGTATGATACAGGGGTGCGAGCGGGAGATGGCGGAAGGCGTGAGTTTGCGGGTCAGTGAAATCGCGGATCGCCTGAAAGCGGCGTGGGAAGGCGAAGGCGATTGCGTCATAAACGGAGTTGCTCCACTCGAATCGGCCGGCGCCTCCGGCATCTCCTTCGTTGGAAATCGTAAGGCGGCCGCCGCGGCGGCTCAATCCAAGGCTGGCTGCTTGCTTGTAACGGCCGAGTTCCCCAAAGGCCGCACCCTAATTCGCGTCGCCGATCCACGTGCAGCGTTCGCGGCGGTTATCGCGTTGCTGCGTCCACCCAAAGGGTTCACGCCAGGCATTCATCCCACCGCGATCATCGCGAAGGGCGTCCAGATTCCGGCTTCCGTTGGGATTGGCCCGTACGTGACCATTGGCGCGGGCTCCCGGATCGGAGAGCGCGCCTGCATCGGAACCGGCTGCGCGATTGGATCGAATGTCCGCATCGGGCCGGACTGCCTGCTGCACGCCGGGGTCAGCATCTACGACGACGTGACGCTGGGCCACCGCGTCATACTGCATTCCGGTTGCGTGCTCGGCGCCGACGGCTTCGGATTCGTCCGCGCTAGTGACCACTACGAGAAGTTTCCACAGATTGGAACGGTCGAGATCGGCGACGATGTCGAGATCGGCGCCAATTCCTGCGTG